>JAASTM010000225.1 GCA_021767325.1 Spirochaetales bacterium | reverse complement strand
GACCCGGAAATAATTGACCAGGACGAGCTGTTCGAACAGGTGCGGGCCCAGCGGCTCGAGGTGTCAGCAATCGGTACCGGGCAGGCTTGGGGTGAAGAGGGGCTCTCCTACTGCGACCCAGATTCCGCAATCAGGAAAAAGGCAATTGACAGAACTATCTCCCATATTCCCTTTGCCGCCCGCACGGGCGCGGTCATAATCATCGGGCTTCTGCGGGGGATCTACCCTGCGACTGTGGCGCGAGCGGATGCCTTTGCATGGATGCGGTCGGCCTTTCAGCAGTGCTGTGCCGCAGCGGAGAATTCGGGGGTGAGAATCGCCTTCGAACCTATCAACCGCTTCGAGGTGAACAGTCTAAACTCTGTAGCAGAGGGGCTGGAGTTCATCGAGAGCGTAGGGGCGGATAACCTGGGAATGCTGCTGGATACCTTTCATATGAACATCGAGGAGCCGGTGATCGAGGAAAGTATTCGCATGGCTGGCAATAGGATTTTTCACTTTCACTATGCCGATTCCAACCGCTGGTACCCAGGTGCCGGGCACCTGGATTTCGAAGCAATATTGAAAGCACTCCAGGCTACAGGTTATGACGGGTACATTTCGGGTGAGCATATGCCGGATCCGGACGCGGTAAAATCGGCCGAATTGGGTTTGCGACATATGCGCCAGGTAATGAGTAACATATAATACAAGAGGAGATTTGGATATGAAAGCAAAGATAGCATTTCTGTACGGTCCCAAGGATTTACGGGTAGAAGAAGTCGAAGTTCCCGCGCTGCAGCCGAACCAGGTGCTTATCAAGACCGGCGCCTGCGGTATCTGCGGCTCCGATGTAGAGTGTTATGAGGGCGATTCGGCGGAGGGGCGCTATGACCTCGGGCCGTACACCCCCGGCCACGAATGGGGCGGAAAGATCGTTGATGTGGGCTCGGGGCTGCGCAGCAGTCTGAAGGTCGGTGATAAGGTAACCGGCGACTGTGTAATGGGCTGCGGGGTGTGCGAGAACTGCAAAGACGGCCGGATGCCCTCGGCATGCCTAAACTTCAGGGAGATCGGTTTCAGACCAGATTCACCGGGGGGTATGGGTGAGTATATGGTGGTCGAGGAACAGTATGTGCATAAGATTCCGGACCACTGGTCATACGCTGACGGTGCCTGGGTCGAGACATTCTCCATCGGCTATTTCGGCATCTGGGGCAACGGGGGCTATATCGATGCCAGCGACATCGCAATCATCAGCGGAGCTGGGCCGGTCGGGCTCTCGGCGACGATGGTAGCGGCAACGAGCGGTGCGAAAACCATTGTGGTGGATCCGCTGGAAAACCGCCGGCAGACAGCCCTGAAATACGGTGCCGAAATTGTCCTGGACCCGACTGAGAAGGACATCTATGAGCAGGTGATGGATGTGACCAACGGCCACGGCGGAGACGTCTGTGTCGAGGCTTCAGGCAATGACAAAGCGATTGCATCTCTGTTCGACATTTCCGCGCACAGTGCCAGAGTCCGGCTGATAGGCCACTCCATCGGACGCAAGGTTCCAACCGAAATCGGAAAGACCATCTGGAAGACCCTGAGTATAGCCGGTTCCGGCGGCACCAAAGACTTCGGCCAGCGGACAATCCGCTTCATGAACCGGATAAAAGACACCTATGATTTTGAAGCCCTCAATACGCACTATTTCCCGTTTCACAAAATCTATGACGGCTTCTATGTGGCCATCCACAACAAGGACGAAGCGCTGAAGGTGATGCTTACCTTTGATGAGTAGTGCCGCCGGAGTCGCATCTATCACACAAGGAGAGTTCTATGCAGGCAGCAATTTTTGAGGGACCGGGGAAACTCGTTATTAAAGACAACTATCCAAAACCGGCTATCTCACGGCCGGACCAGGCGCTCATAAGAGTGACCGGGGTTGGCATTTGCGGGACGGATTTGCATATTCTACAGGATCCGCCGGCTCACCCGGCCAAGCCCGGCATTGTGGAGGGACACGAGTTTACGGGAGTGATTGAGGCGCTCGGCGACGACATCCGGGGATACGAAGTGGGAGAGTCGGTGCTGATAGACCCTCATCCCGGCTGCGGAGTATGTGACGAGTGCCGAAGACAACGGCCCGATCGTTGTATACCGCTTTACGCATCCAGCGGAGAACCCGGCCACCCCGATACTATCGGTATTTTCTCTGATGGGGCAATGGCCGAATATGTGGTGGTACCGCAACAGTCGCTGTACAAAGTAAGCCAGTCCGTACCCGCGCATATCGCGGCCCTTGGCGAACCTTTAGCCTGTGTAGTCAATGCAACCGACAAATTAAAAGTTCAGCCCGGGGAGTATGTGCTTGTTCTGGGGGCCGGTCCGATCGGGCTCCTGTTCACCGCACTGCTGCTGGCAAATGGGGCTTCGAAACTGATCGTCTCAGAACCTTCCGAATACCGGCAGAATGCGGCCCGGAAGGTGGGGGCGGACATCGTCGTGCATCCGGATGACTTGGCTGCAGTGCTGCAGGAAGAGATGCCGGACGGGCCGGATGTCGTGGTTGAGGCGGTGGGTCCGCTGCTTCCGCAGGCGATCGCAATGGCGCGGGCCGGCGGGCGCGTACTGCAGTTCGGTCATGATGAGACAGTGAACCCTGAGATTCCGGTGGGTGATATGCTCAAGAAAGAAATAACTGTGCACAGCGGTTTTATCGGACGCTACTCCTTCGAGAAGACGGCGCGTATAATGGAGAGCGGCAAACTACCGCTGGAGGTAATCGTCTCGCACCGCATGCCCTTATCTAAAGTACACGAAGGGATTGATTTACTGCGGGATGGAAAAGGGTTAAAGATTATCCTGAAGCCGGGCGAGTAAAAGCAGAGTGCTGCCCCGGGTGCACACAGGCGCCCCGGGGCAGCAGGTTCACTTCATTAAAAAAAACTTCTATTCGACTCAGCCGAATTTCCTCTTTAGAATTTCATCCAGCTTGGCAGCCGCGTGTTCGTCCAGCTCGTAATTTACCCTGGTGTTCGGCTTTTCAATGTTGACGATTCGATTCAGATCGATTGGGGTGGCAATGACCACTGCGTCGCAGTCGGCCGCGTTGATGGTAGCCTCCAGGTCTTTGATCTGCTGCTGTCCGTAGCCCATTGCCGGCAGCAGGGTCCCGATTTCGGGGTACTTTTCGAAGGTGGCCTTAATGCCGCCGACCGCCACACTGCGCGGGTCGACAAGCTCAGCCGCGCCGTTGCGCTGGGCGGCCACTGTTCCGGCCCCGATTTTCATCTCTCCGTGGGTAAGGGTCGGGCCGTCTTCTACCACCAGAACACGCTTGCCCTTTATCACTTCCGGGTTCTCTACGGTCAGGGTGGACTCGGCGCGGATTATTTCGGCATCCGGGTTGTAGGTTTTGCAGTGTCTGATCAGCCGGTCGGTCTCTTCCGGGTCGGCAGAATCGACCTTATTCACCACAAACACGTCCGCCCGCAGAAAATTGGTGTTGCCGGGATGGTACAGCAGCTCGTGGCCGGTGCGGTGCGGATCAACTACCACTATTTCCAGGTCAGACTTGAGGAAGGGCGTGTCGTTGTTGCCGCCGTCCCACAGAATTACATCGGCCTCTTTCTCCGCTTCGCGGGTGATTTCTTCGTAGTCGACGCCGGCGTAGATGACTCGGCCGCGGTCGATGTGGGGTTCGTACTCCTCCATCTCTTCAATGGTGCACTCGTACTTGTCGAGGTCGGAGGTTTCGGCGTAGCGCTGCAGCCGCTGCTTTACCAGGTTGCCGTAGGGCATGGGATGGCGAATAGCTACTGCCTTTTTCCCCATGTTGGTGAGACTGTCGGACACCGCCCGGGTCGTCTGCGACTTACCGCAGCCGGTACGGACTGCACATACCGAGACAACCGGCTTCGATGCGATAATCATCGTTTCGGTGGGTGAGGGGAGGATGAAATTCGCTCCGTGGGCCATTGCAATCGAGCCGACTCGCATTACATGGTTGTGGGGGACATCCGAGTAGGAAAAGACCACATCGACTTGATTTCCCGCCAACACTTCGTTTTCTACCAGATCGGGCAGTTCGGATTCATTTACAATCGGGATTCCGTGCGGATACAGTTTACCTGCCAGTTCGGACGGGTATTTGCGGCCGTCGATGTCGGGAATCTGAGCGGCGGTAAAGGCGATGACCTCCGCTTCCTTGTTCTGCCGATACAGCAGGTTGAAATTGTGGAAATCCCGACCCGCTGCGCCAACGATAATTACTTTTCGCTTTGCCATTTTTGGTGCTCCTTGGGAGTGGTGCAAAGCTTGCGGATTCAGGAGCAAGGCGTGTAGTATGAAATGAAACTTCTGCCGCCGGGCAGGGGTGTATGATCATCTCACCGGGTTGTAGGGCGTTGCTCCGCTACACGACAGCCAAAGTTCTACACAAGCTTAGAACCACCAATTATAGTTTTAGGCTCATTCATGGGGACCCTATCACCCAAGCTACGCATGTCAAATTCCGGGCTCTTCACCACAGAGTTTTTGAAAAAACGGTCAGGTCCGTCCGTTCTTTATAGCCCCGCCGGCGGTAAAAATCGCCGACCGCCGCATTGTGCTGCTCGACAAACAGGTGCACCTTGTACACGTTCATCCGTCTGAACTCAGCCTCGACCTCTTCCATTAAAAGCGAGCCGAGGCCCTGCTTTCTGTACGGCTCGTCCACCGCCAGGTGTGCTACATAGCCGCGCCGCCCGTCGAAGCCGCCCCAGACAGTACCGATTACCGTGTCATCCGGACCGAGTCCGACGATAAACAGCTGCGGATGCAGCTCGGCGGCCTTTCTCATCTCTTTCGGGGAATCGGTGGGAGTGACGGTGATGCTGTTGCGCTTCCAGAAATCGAGTATCTTCTGGGGATCTATTTCAACAGCACGTGCGTACGTTATCTGCGGCAGTTGTGAATTCATGGCAAGAAATATGATATCAGGGTAGCGGCGCTTGTCAATGAAAATCTATCGAGTTTGATCCGGCAGATAAAACACATAATCACGGAACTGCTCATTTGGGTTTCCGTCGGCGTATGGATGCTGCTCATTGGCATTCGAGTGGCAG
>JAASTM010000224.1 GCA_021767325.1 Spirochaetales bacterium | reverse complement strand
TTGGCGAGGGCTGTTTCGAGGTCTTTGATCAGGTCATCGGCGTCTTCGATTCCGACGGAAAAGCGGATAAGGCTGTCGCTGATGCCGGCTTTGGCCCGGTCTTCCGCCGACATACTGGCATGGCTGGTGGTGGCCGGACGGGTGATCAGGCTCTCCACTCCACCGAGGCTGGGGGCGCTGATCGGCAGCTGCAGGCTGTCTATCAGGTGTTTCGCGGCCTCGGTCCCGCCGTCCACCTCGAAACTGAGCATTCCGCCGAAGCCGTCGAAGAGTCGTGAGGCCAGCTGGAAGTAGGGCGAGTCGGGCAGTCCGGGGAAATTGACCCGGGTCACCTTTGGGTGCTGCTGCAGGTAGCGGGCTATGTGTACTGTATTCTCGTTGTGGCGCTGCATGCGAATGTCGAGAGTTTTCATGCCGCGGTGCAGCATCGAACAGGCATGGGGGTCGAGGGTTCCCCCGAGGTGAATCAGCTTTTTGGCGCAGCGATCCACCAGCTCGCGGCGACCGACAATTGCACCGGCCAGCACATCGGAGTGGCCGTTGAGGTACTTGGTGCAGCTGTGCAGGGACAGGTCGAAGCCGTGCTGCGGCGGGCGGTAGTTGATCGGACTGGTAAAGGTGTTGTCGATCATGCTGGCCAGCCCGTGCTGCCGGGCAAAGCTCACCACTGCATCCAGGTTGCAGACCTTCATGAGCGGATTGGTGATTGATTCCACATAAATGGCCCTGGTTTGCTCCGAAAGTTGTGCTTCCCAGCTGTCCGGTTGGCCGGCGTCGATGAAATCGACCCCGATGCCGAGTTCCGGCAGGTCATCGGTTGCGAAGCTATGGGTGCCGCCGTACAGGTCGGACTGCACCAGCAGCCGGTCGCCTGGTTTCAGGACGGCCAGCAGGGCGGTGGAGATGGCGGCCATGCCGCTGGCGGTGACCAGGGCCGCTTCGCCTCCTTCGATGGCGGCCAGTTTTTCGTGCAGGGCGGAGTGGTTGGGAGTGTTGTTGAGGCGGATATAACGGGCCTGCTCACTCTCCTCGCCGCTGTATTCGAAGGTGGAAGACTGGAATATCGGCAGGCTAACTGCTCCCTCGATAAGGGGGCGCGGTTCGCCGGCATGGATCAGTTTGGTATTCATACCCTTAAAATCGTGTGTCATGGACAGCTCCTTTTTTTTTGAGCGTAGTCCATAGGGTGGCGGTTGTAAAGCGCACTTTTCCCCTTTTCGCGACGGCGTATGAGCCGTATACTGGAGGTATGGATGAAAAGTTTCCGGAGTGCAGGGAAGTAAAATACCACTACAACGGAAAAGTCTCGGAGGCCGAATGCGGGCGGGTGCATTTAGAGGAGGGGATGGCGGTGCTGAAGTACTATTTCCGCAGCGAGTGGAAAGTGGAAGAGTTGCACTTGGGACCGCCGATGTACACCTTTGCCTTTTACTGGGAAGACCGCCCGTATAATCTGTATTTGTGGTACCGGGCCGATGGAAGTTTGGATGCGGCCTACTTCAATGTGGTGGATTCGGTAAAGCTGAGCGCCGGGCTGGTGGAGTACCGCGATTTGATAGTGGATGTGCTCCTGTATCCCGACGGCAGCCGGACCGTGCTCGACCGCCACGAGCTGACCGACGACATGCCGGGCGAATTGATGGACTATATTGAAGCCGGCCAGGCTGCGGTGGAAGCCGATGGAGCGGAGATTGTGGCCAGAGCCAGGACATTTCTGGCGCTGCGGGGGCTCGACAGCGAGTACCGCCGCGGGCTGGAGACTTCCCGCCTGCGGCTGGAGCCGCCGCACCCCGGCCTGGCCGAAGAGGTGAGCGACTACTACCGCCGCAACCGCGACTTCCTGGCTCCCTGGGAACCGGAGCGGGAGGAGCGATTCTTTACCGCTGCGGCTCAGCGTGAAATCCTGCAGCATCAGTTGGCAGCCGCGGATATTCTGGCCTTCTGGGTCCGGCTGACCGCGGGCGAGGCGGCCGGCCGCATCATCGGCTTTGTGAAGTTTTCCAAGATTATCCGCGAGCCCTTTCAGTCCTGTTTTCTCAGTTACGCTCTGGACGGGGAGCAGATAAAGCGGGGCTATATGCGCGAGGCGCTGGAGGTGGCTATCGGGTATCTGTTCGGCTTTGAGCGGATGCACCGGATTGAGGCTAACATCGTGCCGGAGAACGAGGCCTCGCTGCGGACGGTAGCCGGACTGGGCTTCGAGGATGAGGGGCTTTCCAGGAACTATCTGCGCATCAATGGCCGCTGGAGAGACCATGTACACATGGTGCGGTTAAACGAGCCATAAGCCGGCCCGCTGACGGGGCGGCGCGAGCCGTAGCTTCGAAAGATAACAAAACTTTATATTAATGGGGCGAAGAGTGAGTATTCGACTGATTGTAACGGGCGGGACTTTTGACAAGCACTACGACGAGCTGAACGGGCAGCTGACTTTTCGCGATACGCATCTGCCGGAGATTCTGCAGGCGGCGCGGATGACCGAGCCGATCGAGGTGGAGATCAACCAACTGGTGGACAGCCTGGATATGGGGCCGGAGGACCGGCAGCGGGTGCTGGAGTCGTGCCGGCGGGCGCCGGAGGAGCGGATCATCGTGACCCACGGCACCGACACGATGGCCGAAACGGCCCAGGTGCTGGGGGAGGCCGGGTTGGAGAAGACGGTGGTGCTGACCGGGGCGATGGTACCGTATGCGGTGTTGCGCTCGGATGCGGTGTTCAATTTCGGCTTCAGCGTGGCGGCGGTGCAGCTGCTGCCGGCGGGGGTCTACGTGGCGATGAACGGACGGGTGTTTCCATGGGACGATGTGCGCAAGAACAAGGCCAAGGGGCAGTTCGAGCGTGCGGCCGCTGATCAGGACAGGCTGTAACTGCCCTCCATCAGGGTAGTGTCCGAGTATTCTTCCAATAGAGATCTGTTTTTTATTTCATATTTACTTCTGTTTTTTTTCAATGCGCCGGCTGCGACCAGTTTGGTGTGGATGCGGGAGAGGTGGCGGTAGCTGGTGCCGAGCCATTCGCTCAGCTCCTGCAGGTTCCGTGCCTGCACTTTTGGATCGGTGTGGGTCAGGTAATAGGCGGCGACCCGGGCGACTAGATCGTAGCTGGTGTTGATGGCCTCAGCGATGGAGTTGCGCTCCAGTTTTTCCGCCAGCATCCGGCCCAGCGAGAAGAGCAGCGGACTGTTGATATCCGAATTGCGGCGGATGGCATCCATGGGGATGGCGGCGGTCCGGCAGGCAGTGAGGCACTGGACGGCGCAGGTGGTTTTGCCGCCGGTAAAGAACTCCAGGTCGCCGATAACTGCTCCGGGCTGGTAAATACGGAACAGGAAGCGCTTACCGTTGTAAAGCGGCAGGAATACCCGCGCACGGCCGCGGGTGAGAAAGTGCATATATTCGATCGGTTCCCCGGCGTGACAAATATAATCTCCCTTCTGCCAGTTGTACTCCTTGAGCACATAGGCGCGCTCTGATTCTAGGTAGTGGCCGAGATAGGGAAAATATTTTGTTACCGGTTCGTATGACATATGTCCTCCATTATTTAAATAATAGTATGTATACTAGGAAAATCAAGACGAGAAAAGGGGGCGCAGGCGCCATTATGGATATTCTACTTTCATTGGGCTGCGGTGGACTGGTTGCAATTATGGTACAGTACAGCGGCCGGCTGCAGGGGCTGTTGGGGCCGGCAGCGGCCCTCCTGGTTCTGCATGTTGTGGGACTGGTTACAGCCTATGTGTACGGTTTGATCAATCCGGCCGGCGGCGATCCCGATTTTGACCGCCGCCGGGCGCCGGTGTGGTTTTTGACCGCCGGGATTCTGGGGATTGCGGTGGTGTACATCAACATGGAGGTCTTTGTGCGGACGGGTTTGCTGCTGGCGTTGGCCGGGACCCTGGCCGGGCAGACCCTGGGGGCTTACATTGTAGAGCTGACTCCCTGGTCCCGCGGGGGGCAGTCGCCCTGGATTCAGCGGGCCATGGTAATAGGGTTGATTGTGCCCGGATCGGTGTTGATCGGGGTGCAGAGTGGAGCGGGTGCCGGCGTTATAGCGGCGGCTTTCATACCCGGGTTTGTTTTGATCGTGCAGTCAATGTTCAACAGCTACAACTCGAGCCGCTGGGGCCACAGCCGGATGTTGGTGTTGAACTATGTGAGTGCGCTGCTGGTGCTGGTGCCTCTGAATATTGCGGTAGGAAACTTGTGGGGGGCGCCAGGCGGCGGGGGCGTTTCGGTGGGCAGCGCGGGTGGTTCGGTGGGCGGCGCGGGCCTGCCTCAGGGGGCTGATACCGCTCAGGCCGCCGGCTTGATCGGCCAGCTCGGCAGCGTTCCCCCGCAGGTGATATTAGGCGGCGGTGTGCTGGGGGTTGCGGTGGTCGGCACGATTACCTACCTGCTGAAGAGAAGCTCCCCGGTCAAGACTTTTCTGGGGCTGTACACCGGGCAGCTGGGGCTCGGTGTTGTGCTGGATGCCGTCCAGACCCAGGCCGTTGCCCCGGAAAAGCTCATGGGGGTTGCACTGGTTGCAGTGGGGGTGATTGCCGGGGAGCTGAGGGTGTTCAGGCAGCGTCTGCAGGCGGGCCGGGAGGAGCTGTAAACCGGCCGGGGAATAGATAATCTCCCCGGCCCGCGTTGATTTTATCTATCCTCCGGGGTGAAGCAGCAGTAGCCGATCAGATCGCAGCGCTGTTTGATCTCCTTCCACTCCCGCTCGGTTACGGCGTTCAATGCCATCTGGTAGATGATGGTGTCCTCTTTGAAGATGTGATCCTTCAGACCTTCCACCAGTTTTGGTCCAATTTCCAGTAACTCGCGTTTGAATGTATCGAAGTCGGGGCGGTCGGAGTGGGTGGGGCGGTCGGCTTCGGCGTGGCTGGCCGCAGCGCTGGGTTCTGCATCGGCAGAGGCAGCGGAGGCCGGTGTGGTGTGGGGTGCGGCCGCCCGGGCCACGTTGGCCAGCTCCTGAATCCGCTCCTTGATGGGCCAGAACTCCTCGTGATCCATCACCATGATCGCAGGCGGCTCCTGGATGCCGTGGCGCTCGAGAATCGGGAAGAGCCCCTCCTCTTCACGCTTGTGGTGCTTCTCGGTTTCGAT
>JAASTM010000223.1 GCA_021767325.1 Spirochaetales bacterium | reverse complement strand
GTAAAAGTGACATCCGCAAGGAGTACGGTTCGATTGAGGAAACGGTTCAGCGAGCCGTTCAATTCGCCAAACTCGATTACCAGTTGAAAAAGAAGTACCAGATCGACCGCATTGCAATAGGGGTTGATATAGGGCTGAACCTGCCGCAGATATACATGAAATCCGGTGAGATCGAGCAGGTAATGGTAAATCTGATAAAAAATGCGACCCAGTCTTTTTCCAAAATCCAGGTAGAAAGCGGTGCCGCGCGAATAGATATTCGTTTAAGAGCGCAGGATACTCAGGTGCTGGTGACGGTAGCCGATAACGGAAGCGGGATGCCCGCGGAGGTGAGCAATGCGGTATTTCAACCCTTTTTTACCACTAAACCACGGGGAGAAGGGACCGGTCTCGGACTCTCAGTATCACATTACATAATTACCCGTAATCACGGCGGGAAAATGCGAGTTGAGTCGGAACCGGGGAAAGGCACCACTTTTACAATTACCTTACCGGTGGAAGGTTGATTATAATAGCGGCTTAAAGTACTATCTCCTTGAAAGCTTGAAAGGGGGCAGTATGGCCGAACCAGCGAAACTCTATTTTTCTTACAATGATATTCATAAAACAGTGAAGAATTTGGCATCGCAGATAGGGGAGTCAGGGTATGATCCGCAGCTGATGGTTGCGATCGGTACCGGCGGCTTTATTCCAGCCAGAATTCTGAAGACCTTCGTGGAAAAGCCTATTTACACAGTAGGTATCTCCTACTACGATCACGAGAACAAACCTAAGAATTCTCCCCAAAAAATTCAGTGGATCGATGAGGTGGAGCAGAAGCTGCAGGGAAAGAAAATCCTGCTGGTAGATGAGGTGGATGACTCGAGGTCTACCCTCGAATACTGTTTGCGCGAACTACTCAAGCATGAACCGGCCGAAATAGCTGTAGCAGTTCTTCACAATAAGCGTAAAGAGAAGCGTGGAGAGATACCGGCAGAAATCGATTACTATTTTGCCGGAATGGAACTCGATGATATGTGGATTTGCTATCCCTGGGATGCGGAAGATATCGAATTTCAGGACAAAATGGCAAAACAGAAGGGCTAAATCTGAATCTGGACGTCGGACGCCTCTATTGTGTATATTTAAAGCAGGAGGTGATTCGATGAGTGATGCTGAACGCATCGAATCTTCAGAAGCAGCGCGACGGCAAGAAGAAATGCGTCGGCGGCAGGCCGCAGAAATCGAGCGGCAGCGTCAGGCAGAACGCGAAGAAGAAGCCGAACGGGCTCGTCAGCAGGAAAGAGTACGAGAGCAGGAAGCCTGGGAGCGTGACCGGCGTGCCGAAGAGCAGCAGGAGCGTGAACGGCCCCAGCCTGAAGAATACCGAGGAAGGAACATAAACGTTTTTGCATAATGGGTAACTGTTATTTTTGCGGTACACAAATCGAGGGACCGGTT
This sequence comes from Spirochaetales bacterium, assembly GCA_021767325.1. The sequence goes on along the minus strand of JAASTM010000223.1, from coordinate 3,658 downwards.
TACCGTCGCAGTGAGTGTTCACAGTGCGGTAAAGAACTGAAGATCTGTCTGAATTGTGAGTTCTACTCGCCGGGCAGTCACTGGGATTGTCATGAGACCATTCCGGAAGCTGTAAGGGATAAGGACAGAGCGAACTTCTGTGACTATTTCAGGGTTTCGAGTAAAGACAGATCGAAACCGGGGAAAAAATCCGATGACTCGCACACACAAGCCTTTAACGATCTCTTTAATGACTAATCTACCCCACGTGAAAGGATGCTGACATGGAATCGAAGCGGCGGATTCTGGTGGTCGATGATGAGCAGAAGATTTCAGAAATGATCAGTGACTACCTGCAGGCCGTGGATTTCGAGGTAGCCACCGCAGGCGACGGTAGAGCAGCGCTTTCCGAAATTGAAAGTTTCCAACCCGACCTGGTGGTTCTGGATGTAATGATGCCAGGTCTCGACGGACTCGATGTAATCCGGAAGATCCGATCGGAGGCGCAAATTCCGGTTATCATGCTCACTGCCCGTGCCTCCGAACAGGACAAATTGATCGGTCTGGAGTTGGGGGCGGATGATTATATTACCAAACCCTTCAGCATGAAGGAGCTCGCCGCGAGAATAAGGGCGGTCTTACGGCGAAGCCAGCCGAAGCAGGCTCAGACGGAGCAGAGTGAAGCGCATGTCCTCGTTCACGGGCCGATCCGCTTAGACCCGGATAAACGCAGGGTGACACGGGATGGAATTTCCATAAGCCTGACAGGTGTGCAGTTCGACATCCTGGCCAGGATGATGCGGCAGCCCGGCAGAGTGTTCACCCGCATGCAGCTTTTGGAAAGTGTGCAGGAGTATGCTTTCGAAGGCTACGAACGGACGGTTGATGTACATATAAAGAATATTCGTAAGGCCTTGGAACCGACTCCGGCAAAGCCCGTGTACATTCTCACGGTGTGGGGAGTGGGCTACAAGCTGGCCGAAGAGACGGAGCCGGCATGAAGCTCCAACTGGCACACAAACTCGGCATAATCCTCATTGCCACTGTCCTACTGAGTGCCCTCATTTCCGCAATGATTGTCAGTTACAATACCCGCAGCGCCTTTATGGAGCTGGTGCGAGAAAATGATATTCTGGCCGCCCGGAATTTAGCGCGTAGCCTGGAAGAATACTATGCGCAGTACCGCAGCTGGGATGGAATCGGTGAGGTCCTGGATAATCCGTTTGCTATGATGCCCGGACAGATGCGAAGGGGGCCTATGGGCGGTATGGGACATATGGATCAGATGAGCCCCCGGCCGGGAATCCAGGAGCGCAGGCCACTGTTCAGAATAGTTCTCACCGATGCCGGCGGGGAGCTGATTGCACATACATTTGAGAACAAACCCCCGGAGGAGCTGAGTAGAAGAGTGCTCGATAAGGGGGTACGATTATCCTATGCCGGAGAGACTATCGGCTACCTCTTTGTAGGATCGATGATTGAAACGGCTTTCGGACCGTTTCAACGGGCCTTTCTCTTCAGCGTGTATCGTTCCATTTTCACGGCCTCTTTGATTGTCGGGATAGTGCTGCCACTAATCGGAATGCTGCTCATGCGCCGTCATATTACAGCCCCGCTGCAGCAGTTACACAGCGCTGCACAGCAGATTGCCGGCGGACACTATGATATTTCGATTGCCGGTAATCGAGAGGATGAGATAGGTGCCCTGAGCCGCAGTTTTCAGCACATGGCCGGCGAACTCTCGGCCGCGGATGAATGGAAGCGTAAGCTGATCTCCGACTCGGCGCATGAACTGCGGACCCCGGTGAGTATACTGCAGGGGAATCTGGAAATGATGCTGGAGGGGGTGTACCCGCTTGACAGAGAACGGGTTAAGCACCTCTACAGCGAGACCCAGCTGCTGGAGCGTCTGGTGGGTGAACTGCAGGATTTGGCAAATGCGGAATCGTACAAAACAGAGTATAAACAGGAAGCGATCGATCTGAAACAGATGATCGCGGCGACCGTGCTCAACTTCAGGAGCAATGCCGAAGAGAAGTCCGTCGAGTTGCAACTACAAGTACCGGATGATCCGGTGATAGTCAAAGCAGATCGTGATAAAATGAAGCAGGTATGGGCCAATATTCTCAAAAACGCGGTTCATTACTCACCTCCCGGCAGACCGGTGAGGGTTGAGCTGCAGAAGCAGGCGGATGGAAAGGTGATGTGTGCCTGCGAGGACGATGGCCCGGGAATCGGGGCTGCTGAGCGTGAACATGTGTTCGAAAGGTTTTACCGGATCGATCATGACCGTAATCGCAGTACCGGCGGTTCCGGACTAGGCCTGGCAATAGTCAGGGAAATCGTCCGCAGGCATAATGGAAAAGTGTATTTTGAAAATCCGAGGGTGTTGCATGGCGCCCGCATAGTGGTGGAATTACGGGAGAATGGAAAAAACTAAAGGCTCTTTTTGGGGTAGTACTCAGTTCGCAGAGAAGAGATGGTACTACATACACGCCGGAACTCTGGAATTGTGGCTGCAGATGCGGGAGACCGGAGAGGTTGTAGTGGGCACCCGCCGCAGCGCGGCTGCCAGCGATGCGGCGCTGCAATGGACCGAGCTCAACTCGATTCAGGCCGAACAGAATGAGGACAGCACTATTAAGTGGGACTGGTATGCCGGTCAGCCGGGACGGGAAATAACTGTGCTGCCGGCAATGCCCGACCGGCCGCTGGTGCTGAAACCGCAGCTGAGCCGGCATATCCTGCCCGGCTGCAAAACTCAGCTGCTCGTGTTTATCCCGGTGTGGCTGCAGGTATACTCGGGAGGAGAGTCGTCCGAAAACATGATTGCCCAGTTCCCGAGCGAGATCCTTTCGTCCACCTGGTTCGGCGAAATGCAGTCGGGGGAGTTATGCTACGCCCTGGAACGTGACCTGCAGGACAACCGTCCGGCGGTAGCGCTTTCACCGCTTTCAGCGGTGTGTACCCTCAACATTCACAACGATTCACAATCGCTGCTCGATTTTCAGCGTATGGCCCTGCACGCCGAGTACCTGTCGATTTATACGGATGGACACTCGCTGTATACCAACGAGGTTTCGGTAAAGTTCAATGGTGTAGATCAGATCAGCCAGTTGAAGTACTCCCCGCGAGCCCCTAAATGGAGCGGTTCGCCCGGCAGACTGAAGGGGCCGCACCAGCATCCCAACAAGAGCCTTCTGAAGAGGAGCTTCTATTTTATAAAATCATTAACTGAAATGTAGAAGGGTAAGGGAATGGACTTTTTCAGCAATGACATTATATACCGTTATTTCACAACCGAGACGCTGCTTCAGCTGATACGGATTGTTGCCATTATCCTGGCAGGATATCTGATAGCCCGCATTCTAGACATCATTATACGACGAACCATCACCCGGAATGCCTCGGACCAGTCGAAAGCACTCTTTCACAAAACTATCATGTATGGTGCCTGGACGCTGATCGCTTTTCTGGTATTGAGCGAACTGGGAGTAAGGTTATCGGCACTGCTGGGGGCCGCCGGTGTTGTCGGTATAGCCGTTGGTATTGCATCGCAAAAGAGCCTTGGAAATATCATCAGCGGTTTCTTTCTGGTCTCGGACAAGACTTTCGAAGTCGGCGACGTGATTACTATCGGTACTAAGACCGGGGTGGTGCACTCCCTCGACCTGCTCTC
>JAASTM010000222.1 GCA_021767325.1 Spirochaetales bacterium | reverse complement strand
TCCTCCCGAAAGCGGAGGGTAGACCCGGCGGCGTCATCGAGCTGCTGCGCCCGAAAGCGGTCGCCCCGGTCGCCGATGCTCATATACAGGAAACCATCCGGTCCGAACACGATCCGCGAGCCAAAATGCCGCCCCGTACCGGTCAGCTTCGGCAGTCGGTACAGCTGCTCTCCGGCGGTCAGGCGGGTTCCCTCCAGCCGGGCACGGTACAGGGCTGTACCGGCACCACCGGTTCCGGCAACCGAGTAGGTAAAATAGACCAGGCGGTTCCGTTCGAACTCGGGATGCAGGGCGATATCCAGAAGGCCTCCCTGACCGGAGGCATAGATTGCCGGCAAACCGGTCACAGATTTCAGCTCGCCTCCGCTGTATAACAGCATGCGGCCCGCCCGTTCGCTTATCAGCACATCTCCATCCGGGAGAAATGCCATAGCCCAGGGATGCTCCAGACCGTCAACCTCCTTCACGAGATGAAAATCGGCCTGCTCGGAGCCAATCCGCTGCCCCCCGGCCCCGCTCTGTCCGGCCGCATGCAGGGGAAACAGCACCAGCATCACTCCTAAACACACAACTATGTAAACCGAAGTAAATCGAATTCGCATTACGTACCTCCTGCCTGGAATTTACTTATTTCTGATCTATTTAGTCAAATTAAAACGCTATGGAAGAACCATCTAAAAATAGATACAATCTACCCGATGAAGGTAATCGGAAACAGCCTATTCCAGAAATCACTCAACGGTGCGCTCATTCTCAACTATCTGCTGAAGAACGGGGAGAGCTCCCGAATCGAACTGGCCGAGCAGCTCGGTCTGCAGCCCTCTTCCATCACCTACATCATCAGCCGCTTTCTCAATACCGGTCTCGTCCGTGAAACCAAGCTTAGAAAGAAGCAGCGCGGCGGCGGGCGGCCGGCGGTGAAGCTCCAGCTCAATCCGGACTACGGAAGGGTGATCGGAATCGAAATGCAGTCCACCTATTACCGGGCTGTAATCTGCGATATAAGCGGACGGGTTCTCACTCGACTGCAGCGGGAGGTCCCGCCACAGGCCGTGGGTTTTGAACAGTACCTGCAGGAGAGCATCCGGACCGTGCGCAGTCAGATTGCCGGCCTGCAGCTTCTGGGAGTCGGAATTGCATCCCCTGGTGTAATTCACCCCGAAAGCGCCACGATTGAGGAGAGTCTGGCCCACAATATAGAATCCCTCTGCCTGGCCGACTTTCTCGACCGCAGCTTCGAGTATCCTGTGATCATAGAAAACGATGCCAACAGCTGCGCCCTGCACATCCTCTGGGAACAGAGAAATCAGAACCATCCCTCATTTTTGTATGTACTGCCCCGGTTTCACGACCCAGATGAAATGCCCGCCGATTTTCCGGCGGTCGGGATTGGTCTGGGAATCGTCATCGAGGGCAAATTGTATCGCGGCGAAAACCACCGGGCCGGTGAGTTCAGAAGCGCCTTCTTGAACCGCTTCGATCAATCCGAGGTCTCGCTTCTACTGCCGGAGACCCGCCTGCTGAAGGGGAACCGGGAGATCAAGCGCAGACTCATACGGGAGGTACTGCAGAACCTTGCATTTGCGGTGTCACTACTCAATCCGCGGGCGGTTTTAATCGGCGGAGACTTAGCCGGGGAAAAGGAGATGATCGACGAGATTCTCTCTACGGAGCTGCAGCCCACTGCCCGCTATTTAGAACACTCGAAATGCAGTCTGGAAACACTGCAGGATGTCACCTACGATGCGGCCGCCGGAGCCGCCGCGAATATGCTCAACGAACTCTACCGGGTTCCACAGGCCGGTATGCAGGGCATGAGTCATAAAATCTGGACTCATATGCTGGCCAACGCTACTTAGTAACCCTTCAGTTTGAAACCAGTACCGAAACGAGTCCCTCCGCCTCCGCACCGGGGGCCAGGACCCTCAGTCCCAGTTCGGGTTTGTTGAAAGCGTCAGTCGCGGCGCTTATCGGCTCCAGAGCAATCGAGCTGCGGTCAGGCGGTACGAAAACCTGGGAATAGGCGAACAGCTCCGACTGTTCAATCCTGAGGCTCACATCCGCGGTGCTGTACTCCATATACCCCGCAGGATTCCTGAAGCCGTGATCCAGCACGAGTGCATCGATCGGCTTTTTTCGGCGAAAATCGTATTCGCTCCCCTCCACCGCTAAAAGCCGACCGCTGGGCACCAGTTTTTCATCCATCTCGACGTAGCGATCTGCCGGAATGCACAGCTGGCTGCTGGCCGCATCCCGGGCTGCACACTTGAAATAGGGATGCCAGCCGACAGAGAAAGGGGCCGGCACCGCACCGCTGTTTTTGATCCTCATTCCCAGATGAAACCCCTCCGAATCCAGGGTGTAGGTAAGCCGTATGCCCATACGAAACGGGTATCCGGGCCACTCCGCCACCTCTCCGGTTAGAACAGCACATGCCATCTGCTGCGAAGTCTCACTGCGGCACAACTCCAGGCTCTGCGCGTACAGAAATCCGTGCAGTGCATCCTCTCCGTCCGGATCATTGATCGGAAGCTGATACTCCACTCCGTCGAAACGATAGCGGCCGGCATGTACACGGTCGTCAAAGGGAAACAGTACTCTTCCTCTGAACCAGGGGTTTCGCGTTATATCCTCAGGCGGATCATTCTCCAGAAGCTCCTGCACTGTGCCGCTCTCCGCACGGAGTGCAATTTGATGTACAGTTCCACCGTTCCCGGGGAGAATCTGCACATACTCTCCGGTTTTCGCAGATTCAAGTTCGAGATAGTCGATGCCGTGGCGCTTGAATTGCCGTACGTTGTAGTTCACACTTCCTCCCGATCACTCTCCGCACTGCGGAATAATCGGCGATAGCGGGCGGGTGAATAATAGTCGAATCCCAGATCCCGCAGATATTCGTAGGGCCCGTTCCGCTTCAGGTTCTCAACCAGCATCCCGATCTGTTTCTGCGACCGAAAGGCATACACCGCCTCCAGTTTGAGCTCTAGTTCGGCCTGCCCCCCTATAATCTCCACATTCGGATCTTCTCTGAAATTACAGTAGCCGGCCATCTCATATACCTGCGGCCGCTGCTCTAAGGGGGGGCCGAGTTCCGGCCATATGGCCCCTTCGGCATGAAACAGCGAGATGAGTACCTCCTGATAGACCACCTTGTGGTCGGGGTTGTAATCGTTCTCGCTCATGATGAACACGTGACTGGGTCGATACGAGCGCAGATGGGCAGTGTAACTGTTCTGCAGGCCGGAAAAGCCCGCAATTTCATCCGGGGCCGCGGCCGGGCGGCGGCCGATGTGGCGCATCAGGTTGGCATCCGGATAGTCGAGCCATTCAACATCCTGAATTCCGATTTTTGCGAAAGACTCCCGGGTTTCCCGTCGCCGTATATCCGTAATCTCATCCCTTTCCTTCAGATCACAGTAGCCCATGGAGCCGTCGGTAGTTACCAGCACCCTCATTCGAATGCCTTCTTGCACCGCCTGCTGCAGGAGCAGACCGGCACCGATTACAATGTCGTCGTCGTGGGGCGCAATAAACAGCCACCGCGCCTCTTTCGTACCAATATGGGGAATAATCCTCTCCAGCTTCTCATCCCGAATCAGCTTCCCTTTCTCCAGTCTACTCAACTGCATACTCATTCCCTACCTTCCTGGCCCGGGCAGGGTCCTTCGACCTGACCACCTCCGCCGTTGCGAGCATTTTTATTCTCCGAAATTCATGCTTTGTTCCTCAGAGTAACGTATTCCGGGAACTCTCCGACCAGTGGTGCGGCATACTCAAAGAACTTCTGTGTCGGATAGTTGCCGGCGGTATTTATGAAATTGTCCGGCATGGGTTTGGCCTTGATCGCTACATTCTCCAGCTTTTCGGTGGCAAACTCGATCTGGTACGGGTCATTCGAAATCCGGCGCATGCTGACCATGACTCCGCTCGTCCCGTCTACAGCCAGTTCAACGGCCCGTTTCCCGCAACGGTAGGCCTCCTCTTGGTCCAGTTGACTGGCCCGGTCGATGGCGCACATCGGCAGCGATTCGGTAATCTGGAACTCACCCCGGTAGCCGGTTTCGGCACGGATGAGGGCATGCAGACTGAGCGCAGCGCTGGCACCACCCATGGCGCCGAACTCAACATTCGAAAATTTGTCCTTTTCAACCGCCGCCGAGACCGGGGTCCCGTCGTCCCAGAGTGCCCCCTCGCCGACTACAAGGTAGCACCAGCCGTACTTATCAATACCCGCATTCACATCCTGTATAGTCTGTGTTCGGTTGAGCGGTCGCTCCGGAAAGTAGATGAGGTGCGGCGCCTCACTGTCCCTCCGCTTGGCCAATGCAGCCGCCGCTGCCAGCCAGCCGGCTTCCCGCCCGACTGTCTGAAATACGGCAAAGCGGTCCACCCTCTGCATATCATCGGCCAGGCGCCCGGCCTGCTGGACGGACAGGGCAATATAACGCGCTGCCGAGGCAAATCCGGGAGTATGATCGGTACCGAATAAATCGTTGTCTACCGTCTTAGGAATTCCAACCCCGGTCAGCTCGTATCCGGTCTCCCGGCAGTACCGCTCTATGCGATGGATAGTATCCATCGTGTCGTTACCACCGATTAGAAAGAAGTACCGGATATTGAACTCCTCCAACACCGCCCTCACCTTCGGCAGATCCTCCTCCTGCAGCTTGTAGCGGCTGGAGCCCAGCGCCGATCCCGGCGTCGATCGTAGTCCCCGAAGGTCTCCGGGGGTTACATTACTCATATCAAGCAGGTCTCTCTGCAGCAGCCCCTCAACTGCGAAGCGCATTCCATAGATTTTGTGGAAATTCCCCATTTCGGCCGCCGCTTCTATCACCCCGCTCAGACTGGAGTTAATGACCGCTGTCGGCCCGCCGGACTGCCCAATCAGCACGTTACCCGTCTTCACTGTCCCTCTCCTGACACCTGCAAAATTTTTATTTCATTTAATGAAATAATTATATATCGGATAGTTTACTGTTGTCAATAAAAATTGATGCCCGGCTGCATTGCAGAGTCCGCTCAAAATCACTTATAGTTTCTGTTAGGATATGCCAATGACGATAGCAGAAATGATTATTCCACTGATAACTACCGGGCTCCT
>JAASTM010000005.1 GCA_021767325.1 Spirochaetales bacterium | reverse complement strand
TCCGAAGGCATTGGTAGCGCACAGAATTCCCGCTTTAGAGCTCAAAAACCAGTCCTGTACCTGCTGCTTCTCCTTACGCTCCAGTCCCGCGTGGTAGAAGTAGATGTCTCCGCTGCGGAGGTAGTTCCGCAGATACATTGCGCAGCGTTGGCTCTGTATGCGGGTGGAGCAGAACACAAGGGCCGGTCGCGGCAGCCGGTAGCGGTAATTCGGGTCGAGCAGACGCCGCAGATCGTAGAGCTTACATAGGCTTTCAATTACATGGTAACTGATATTAGGCCGGTCCGGATTGGCCCGGATTACATGCGCCGCCTCATCGGGAAACAGGATTTTCTGGATGTGCGCAAGCACCGTATCCGATGCGGTTGCGGTGAATGCGCTACTCATTCTCGGCCTGCACGCTTCGATGAGTTCCGGGATGCGCAGCAGGGCCGGTCGAAACTCCTTGCCCCACATCGGCAGGGTATGAGCCTCATCAATGACCAAATGGTTAACACGCAGTTGTGAGAGCCGGCGGATGGCCTGCGCACTGGTCAGTGTCTCCGGATTTGACAGGAGAAAGTGGCTTTTTCCCGTTTCCAGGCGCTGCCAGGCTGCTTCCCGCTGCGCTGCAGTCTGGCCGCCGCGCAGCAGTTCCGCAGAAATCCCCTGCTCTTCGAGCCGCCGCTTTTGGTCCGACATGAGCGAGAGCAGGGGGAACAGGATAACAGTGATGCCCTCGAGCAATACCCCCGGCAGCATGAAACAGAGGCTTTTGCCGGCCCCGGTCGGCAGTATGGCAATCTGGCGATGAAAAGCCTCGACCTTTTCTTCTGGCATATCCTGGATGCCGGGTTCAAAGTACCCGGCCCCTTCGAGAATGTTGCGTATTACCAGACGCTGATAGGGAAAAAGATACTGGATCCCGAAGTGTTCTCTCGCCGCTGAGGCGACCGGATCTTCCTCAAGCGCCTCGACCTCGGACATGGTGGCGTGAAATATAGATGCTTCCATATAAATAAAGAGTATCTAATTACATATCTGCTTCAATTTTTGAGCAAGAACAGTTAAGAATGTACCGCAGCTTAGTTTGTCACCTGTGAATCCTGCGTGGCAGCTGCATACAGTTTGGCATTCGAAATGGTTATGGAAGCGATATTGGCCAGCGATCTGCAGGAGTCGATGGTGTGATCGCTCAGCTCAACCGGAACCGCTGTGCCCGTGATGAGTACGCCGGTGACGTTTCTTTCAGCCAACAGCGGAAGGTAGAGGATGGTTCTGAGATTTCTGTCCCTGGAAACGGCCTCCTCCTCAGTGGTTAACTCAGCAGTCTCGGTATCGTAGATGTAGACGGGTGAGTTGCTGCGGATGCATTCGGCAATGTGCGGATGGTTATGCAGGCACGCCCTTCCCACAAAATCCGGCAGGTCATCGGGGAGCGGCGGCGTTGCCGCTACCAGTGTGAGGGTTTTCGGCTCATCCAGCATATACAGAGCAGAGCTGTTAAAACCGAGCAGAGCGACGATGCTGTCGGTTGTTTTTTGAATTGTATCCTGCAGGTTCTGATCCCTTAGATTGATGGTGCTGACTTCCAGCAGTGTCTTCAGCTCATCCTTTCTTTTGCGGATGATCTGCTCACGATGAAACAGTTCCGCAGCCATTGTGATAGCCTCGATCAGGACGAATTCTCCGGAGTTCTTAATGACATATCCATAGCGGGTTATTCCTTTTACCCTCTTTACATACTCCTTTTCAGCATGGCTGGTAAGAAATATGATCGGCAGATTATGTTTTTGAAGGATTATTTCGGCAGTCTGAGTACCATCCATTTCTCCGCGGCCCAGGTCAATATCCATGAGCACCATATCGATAGGATGTGTGTTTATAATATCGATTGCCTGTTGGGGATAGGTGGCCACGGTAACCTGAAAACCGTGTCGTTCCAGGGTTCGGGCCTCGTCCAGAGCTATAAGGGCTTCGTCTTCGACTAATAGGATCTTAGAAGGAAGAACATTATCATTCATTAATCTACCTTTGTGTGTAATTACTATATAGCATTCAATCGCTGAAATCAAACGGTTTCGGGTGGAGAATCAGGAAGGGATTGACACTGGGGAGCATTGCCAATAGTCTACTTACGTTCTCAGAAGGAGCAGCAGGTATGTACAAATTCCCTTTTCGAAAGGCTTTAATCACCGGTGGTTCGAGCGGAATCGGACTGGCGATTGCAAAAAAAATGGTAGAATATGGTCTGGATGTCATACTGGTGGCCAGAGATCCTAGAAAGCTTGCTGCTGCCGAAGAACAGCTGAACACGGTGGCAGCGGACGCTAAGCGAAAGGTCAGAATCTCGACTGCGGCAGTTGATGTAGCGGATCGAAAAATGGTGGAAAATTCGCTCGTCCCGCTTTGTATGAATGGCAATGTGCCGGATTTAGTGGTAAACTGCGCAGGCATGGCGTATCCGAACTATTTTGAACGGATTGATTCCGATATTTTTGATAAAACGGTTCAAATTAACCTCACAGGTACATGGAACGTCCTCAAAGCGGTTGTGCCGATGATGCAGGCGGGCGGGTATATCGTAAATGTCTCGTCGGTGTCCGGCTTTGTGGGCACTTTCGGCTACACCGCCTACAGTGCTACCAAGTTCGGGATCATCGGCCTCAGCGAGGCTTTACGCAACGAAATGGCGTTGAGGGGTATCGGGGTTTCGGTGTTGTGCCCGCCGGATACCGACACTCCGCAGCTTGAGCAGGAAAACCTCACTAAACCGCCTGAAACCCGGGCAATATCGGGGAACGGCGGAAAGCTGCAGCCTGCATACGTGGCAGAGGCTATGATCGCCGGAGTGCGGAAAAAGAAATTCTACATAATACCGGGTATACAGAGCAAACTGATTTTCTTAGTCAAGCGTTTGTTTCCCGGATTGATTTATAAGATACTAGATATAGTTGCAAAAAGATCTTCAACACACGAGGGGTAATGGAGTATGTCCAAGGAACAGCAAATTTCTGAAATGAATAAGACAATTTTTAATAAATGTTACGATTTTAAAGAGGCCGAAGAGGCGCGCACCACGGGCATTTATCCTTTTTTCAAACCGATTGAACGAAGTCAGGGTACGAAGGTATATATCGAAGGCCGTGAGATGCTGATGGCCGGTTCGAACAACTATCTCGGTTTAGCCAACGATCCGCGGCTGAAGGAAGCGGCAGAAAATGTGGTCGAGCGTTACGGAACCAGTTGTTCGGGGTCCCGCTTTATGAACGGTACCCTGGATATGCACGAGCAGTTCGAAGAACAGTTGGCCGATTTCGTTGGAAAAAAGTCTGCGGTCTGTTTTACAACCGGGTATCAAACCAATTTGGGGGCTATCTCGGCCTTAGTGGGACGGGGGGAGCATGTAATCAGCGACAAGCTCAACCATGCATCGATAATGGACGGTATCTTTCTCACCACCGGTATCCACAAACAGATAAATCTACACCGCTATAAACACAACAATATGGAAGATTTGGAGTCGATTCTCAGTAAGATTCCCTTTGAAGAACCCAAGCTGATTGTAACCGACGGGGTCTTCTCGATGGAGGGGGATATTGCACTGCTTCCGGAGATGAAGCGTTTGGCGGACAAATACAATGCCGGCGTGTATCTCGATGAGGCCCACGCCATCGGGGTTGTGGGAAAGAACGGCCGCGGAACCTGCGAGCATTATGGAGATGCGGAGCTGGCCGATCTGATCATGTGCACCTTCTCCAAATCCTTTGGGTCGATCGGCGGTTTTGTGGCCGGTGATCCCTTGCTGGTAGACTATATTAAGCACTTCTCCAGACCTCTGATTTTCAGCGCTTCCATGCCCCCGGCCAATATCGCTGCGGCGATGAAAGCGCTCGAAATCATGAAGAGTGAGCCGGAACGCATACACCGACTCCAGGAGATCGCGGAAAAAATGATCGAAGGGTTCCGGTCGATCGGCTTCGATGTCGGATCAGCCGAGACTCCCATTGTGCCGCTGATAATAGGCGACAACAATAAAACCTTCGCGTTTTGGAAGGTCCTGTTCGAGCGGGGCATTTATGTGAACCCGGTCATAAGTCCGGCGGTTCCTCCCAACCGGGCCCTGATTCGGACCTCGTATATGGCCATTCATAAGGATGAGGAGCTGGATTTCTTTTTGGAGGTAGCGGAAGAAGAGGGCAAGAAACTCGGAATCATATAAGTGAAATCCGGGGGCTGGCTTCCTGAAATCGACGTCACATGTTATAGTAGTACTTGAATATATAGAGATTTTATTAAAGCGAGGAAAAGATGAGCGAAGAGTTATCGTACATTTTGGTAACCCCCTATACAATTGCAAAAAGTAGAACCGGAGGAGTTATTTCACGACTTCTTTCCCGGCTCGATTTAGAGCTGGTCGGTGCGCAGATGTTCGCCCCTACGCAGGAGTTTGCCGAAGCATACGCCGAATCGATACGCACCAGCGGCACCTTCACCCGCGAGATAACCGGTGAGCTGCTGAACGACTATGTGCTGCAGAACTTTACCCCTTCGACCCGTCGACACCGGGTCTTGATGATGCTGTTCAGGGGTGAGAACGCAACCCGTAAACTTTCCGACATTGCCGGGGCGATTTATCCAGAGAACCGCGGTATCGAGTCGATTACCGGTGAAACAATCCGTGATACCTACGCCGACCTGATTATGGATCCCGACGATCCGAAAAAGGTCCGCTATTTCGAACCGGCGGTACTGACTCCGAGGAGTAAGGAAGTTGCATTACGCAACATGAAACTGTTTGCCGATTTTATCAAGAATGAGCCTACTATCATTCAGAACATGAAGTATAACGATCCTAAAAAGATCGAACGCACCCTGGTCATCATCAAACCGGACAACTGGAGGTACGCCAGTTCGCGACCCGGAACCATTATCGATATGTTCAGCCGCACCGGACTCCGGATTATCAGTGTAAAAGTGCACAGGATGTCGGTGGGCGAGGCTCTGGAGTTCTACGGCCCGGTGAAAAACGTACTGCGGGATAAGCTCGCGCCGGTGTTCGGCAATAAAGCTGCCGAATTGCTGGAGAATGAGTTCGGCCTGAAGCTGAGTGAACAGACCATCCGGTTTCTCACCGAATCCTTTGGTGTGGAGTACGCGGAAGATCAGTTCTCGCAGATTGTCGAGTTCATGTCGGGACACAAGCCCGACGAAGTTCCGGTAGACGAGCTGAACGAGCCGGGGAATGTGAAGTGTATGGCCCTTATTTATGAGGGTGAGAACGCTGTCCAGAGGATCCGCGAGGTTCTTGGTCCTACCGATCCGACCAAAGCTCCCGGAGGAACTGTTCGTCGAGAGTTCGGTCGCGATGTGATGGTGAACACCGCGCACGCATCCGACTCTCCTGATAATGCCAAACGTGAAATGGATGTCATCAAGCTGCAGCAAAACAACTGTTATCAGATTCTAAACGACTATATTAAAAGTCAGGAAGGCTGATGGATATTTTCGATGTAGTGATAGTGGGAAGCGGCCCGGCAGGACTCGGGGCTGCTTTTTCACTGATTGATACCCGCCCCGGTCTCTCGATACTGATTGTCGACCGGGAGAGTTACTCCACCGGCGGATTACGTAATGACTGTAAAATGAATTTTACCTATCCGATCGGATTCCCCCTGGATAACTGGGAGCGGGAAGAGGCTGAGCACTACCTCGAACTGGTGAAATCCGAACTCAAACCGAACATTCTTCCAAAGAAGAATTTACTGAAGTATCAGAAAAGGGCTGAACGGCTGGGTGTGGAACTGCTGAACGTTCAGCAGACCCACCTGGGAACCGACGGCGGCCTGGAGCTGATCAAGGAGCTGACTGCCCGGTTGGAGGAGAAGGGAGTAAAGTTCGCCTTGAAAGAGGAGATGCGCAGTCTCTCGGCCTCCGAACATCTTATCCACACCGACATGCGCAGCATAGGCTACAAATCACTGATCATTGCTCCCGGCAGAAAAGGCTTTCGCTTTCTGCAGAACGTAATGGACAGCCTCGACGTCTCCTATGTTGACCATATTGTCGATATAGGTATCCGGGTAGAAACCCGGGTAGAGCGGTATCCCATTGTTACCGATTACTATGATCCCAAGTTTATGTTTCCGGGGAAGGTGCGTACCTTCTGTACCAACAGCGGAAACGCATATGTAGTACGGGAAAGGTACGAAACCCAGCACCAAGAGGTGTACCACTCGGTCAACGGCCACGCTTATTCAAAAAAGAAGGGTAACGGCAACGGCTTGGCTAATTTTGCCATGCTCAAAACGGTGCGGCTGACCGCGCCGCTGGCCAGCGGCCAGCAGTTCGCGGAAATTCTCGGCATGCAGGCCGATCTGCTCGGCGGCGGAAGACCGCTAATGCAGCGGGTAGGCGATTTCCGGCTGGGAAAACGGTCTAAATCGGGGACTTTCAACGACGATCTCTACGACTACGAGCCGACTCTCAAGTCTACCTGTCCCGGCGATATCAGTCTGGCTATGCCCTCAAAAATTCTGCGCAGTATCTGGAAGTCGATGAAGCAGCTCGACACCATTGTTCCCGGAGTGCTGCACCCTAGTACGATTATGTACTATCCCGAGATAAAGCTGTACGCAAACAAGCCGCAGTATATGGACCGCCATTTTCAGGTGGTTGAAGATGTGTACTTTGCCGGAGACGGAGCCGGAACCAGCCGCGGAATTACGGCAGCTTGGGCCAGCGGGATCCGGGCGGCCGAGGGTATTCTGACTAAATAACTACAGTTTAAAGACTTATTAGAAATAATAGACAAAGACGGTGAGTATGATATACTGACTGCATGGAAACTGTATTCGGACCTGTTCCTTCCCGCAGACTGGGAAGAAGTATCGGAATAAATAATATTCCTCCAAAAGTGTGCTCCTACTCCTGTGTATATTGTCAGCTCGGCAGAGCGTTGAATATGCAGGGTAATCGCGACAAGTTTTACGACCCGCGGCATATCGTACGGGATGTCACCGCTAAGCTGGAAGAAGTGCAGCGCAGCGGCGCTACCGTAGATTACCTTACCTTCGTTCCCGACGGCGAACCAACTCTCGACCTGAACCTGGGAGAAGAGATTGCCGAGGTGAAAAAGCTCGGGGTTCCGGTGGCGCTCATCAGCAACAGTTCGCTTATGGACCAGCCGAAACTGCGCGATGAGCTGATGATGCTCGACTGGATTTCATTGAAAATCGACAGTGTGCGTGAGGCAACCTGGAGAAAGCTCGACCGGCCGCATAAGAACATCGATTTCTCCAGAGTGTTGGAGGGAATCGTGCGGTTTTCGGAGGATTTTCCCGGTAAACTGACCACGGAGACTATGCTGATTGCGGACTACAACGACAGCGACGAGGAGATAGAGGAAATCGGACAGTTCCTCGAAGGTATCGAACCTCGGATTTCATATATCTCTATTCCTACCCGGTCCCCGGCTGAAAAACAGGCCGTCCCCGCCGATGAAGCGGTATTGGCCAAGGCGTACAGCTACTTTGCAGCCCGGGTGCCGCATGTCGAGCACCTCATCGGCTATGAAGGTGATGAGTTCGGTTTTTCCGGCGATGCCTATCAGGACCTACTCAGCATCACCGCGGTTCATCCGATGCGCAGAGAGGCTGTCCTGCAGCTGCTTGAGAAGGATCGAGCTGACTATCAGGTGGTGGATCAGCTTATTCAGGAGGGACGCATCATCTCTACCGAATATCAGGGGCACACCTATTTCGTGCGTAAATTCCGCGAAAAGCAGATGGGCTGAGCCTTTATCGTCCGCCCGAACTGTACCCTTCTGCCAGCTCGATGTACTCCTCTGCATTTCGTTTTATGGCGGCAACCTCCTCTTCGGTGAGCTCCCGGGCCAGCTTGGCCGGTGATCCGATCAACAGAGAACGGGGAGGAAATTTTTTATTCTGAGTGACCAGGGCTCCGGCCCCGATTATGGACTCCTCGCCGATTTCAGCGCCGTCGAGTACGATTGCACCCATTCCAACCAAGCAGTTGTCGCCGATGGAGCAGGCGTGAATAACCGCATTATGCCCGATTGTTACGTTTTCTCCGATTTTTGCCGGCAGATCATCGGCCACATGCACTGTGGAGTTGTCCTGAATATTACTGCCTCTGCCGATATACACCGGGGCAAGATCTCCACGGATCGATACGTGAAACCAGATCGAACTCTTCTCTTCTAAATAGACTTCACCGCCGATCTCTGCACTTTGAGCAATAAAAGCGGCCTTATTTACATCCGGTTTGTGTTGTTTATAGCTGTATAACATGGCAAAACTCCCTATGTTGATTAATGCCATTGTAGTGGGAAAACGGACTGCAGGCAAGCTGAACCCGCGAGCCTGCAAAAATCGACTTGACACTCCCAACGGTAATGGAGACAATATCTAAAATCTATCGGGGAGATACGCATGAAAATTCTAATAGCTCCTGACTCTTTCAAAGGCAGCAACAGCAGCCTGAAGGTTGCCGAGGCCATCGAAGAGGGCATCTACCGGGTATTTCCGGATGCGGAAATAGAAAAAGTTCCCATCGCCGACGGCGGGGAAGGCACGGTAGAGGCGCTTGTACAGGCAAACGAGGGCGAAATGGTTCATCTAACTGTGAACGGGCCTTTAGGGGACCCGGTAGAGTCTTTTTATGGGATTGTCGATGAGGGTACCGCGGTCATCGAAATGGCGGCAGCCTCCGGACTCGATTTAGTGCCTGAGGAGAGGCGTGATGTGCGCCGCGCCTCCACTTACGGGACCGGAGAGCTCATTCTGCATGCTTTGGAACAGGGTGTCGAGGAGATCATTCTAGCCATCGGCGGGAGTGCAACCAACGACGGGGGAACCGGCATGGCATCGGCTCTGGGCTACAGGTTTCTCGATGCGCAGGGCAGCGAACTGCCCCCCGGTGGGGCGGGCTTAGCGCAGCTGGCTAAAATAGATGATTCGGAGGTGGACCCGCGGGTGAGAGCGGCTCGGTTCAGGGTCGCCTGTGATGTGAGCAATCCGTTAACCGGTGAACGCGGGGCCAGTGCTGTGTACGGGCCGCAGAAGGGCGCCTCACCGCAGGATGTAAAAGACCTCGATGCGGCTCTGCAGAATCTGTCCGACGTTGTTAAGGGGCAATTCGATATAGACGCCGATGAAACCCCCGGAGCAGGCGCCGCCGGCGGATTGGGCTACGGCCTGATGGTGTTCTGCGGAGCGACTCTGGAAAAGGGAATCGATATCGTGCTGGATGCGGTCAACTTCGATGAACGCTTAGAGCACAAAGACCTGGTAATTACCGGAGAAGGTAAAATCGATGGGCAGACCGCGTACGGCAAGCTGCCGGTAGGAGTAGCCTATCGGGCTAAGCAAAAAGGGGTGCCCGTACTGGTTATCGCCGGTGATATCGGCGACGGAATCGAAGCGGTATACGATGTAGGCATCGATGCGGTCATGAGCAGTGTGAACCGGGCCATGAGTCTCAAAGAGGCTATGGAAAGAAGCAGTGAACTGCTGGTCGATTCTGCAGAGCGGGCGATGCGGATGGTTCGTCTGGGGATGGACCTCTGCTGATGCGGACGAAAAAAAGCCGGCAAACCAGATGGGTGCCGGCTTTTTTTAACAGGGCATAATTATTCCGGGGTATTTATTCCGAAGCAAGGCCATTGAGTTGTTCGAAGACCTTATAGAGCCCCTGTGTACCGAGGTTTTCCAGTCCCAGAGCCATCGCACTGGTGTAGAACTGCTGAGACAGAGCGAGTCCCGGCAATGCGAGCCCCATTCGACGGGCTTCGTCCAGTGCAATCCGCATATCCTTGACAAAATGCTTAATAAAGAAACCCGGATCATAGTTCCCTTCGGCAATACGGGTCCCGAGATTGTTGATTGACCATGATGATGCCGCGCCTTTTCCGATTACAGCTATTACTTCATGCAGATCCATCCCGGCTTTGTAGGCGTACAGCAGGGATTCAACTACCCCGATCATAGTGCTGGCGATCAGAATCTGGTTGCTCATTTTCGTATGCTGTCCCTTTCCGGGGCCGCCCATATAGGCAATGTTTTCTCCCATCAGGTTAAAAAACGGCTGAACTTTGTCAAAAGTCGCTCGTTCACCCCCCACCATAATCGCCAGAGTGCCGTTGCGGGCGCCTACATCTCCGCCTGAGACAGGTGCGTCCAGGGTGTTGATTCCCCGCTTTACAGCGGCGGTATGGATATATTCGGCCAGAGCAGGCGTCGAAGTGGTCATATCGACCACGTAGGTACCTTTTCTTGCATGAGCGATCACCCCGTTTTCTCCGAGCATTACCTCCTCTACATCCTGGGGGTAGCCTACGATAGTAAAAACGACGTCGCTGTTGGCGGCAACTTCGGCCGGGCTGTCGCACCATTGAGCACCGGCATCAATAAGTGTCTGTGCCTTGGTTTGAGTTCGATTATATACATTCACATTATACCCGGCCTTGACCAGGTGACCGCACATGCTGCTGCCCATTACTCCGGTGCCAATCCATCCTACTGTTTCCATTGTCTGCCTCCAAATTTTTAATCTTGAAAGAACTTCACGCTTTAATAGTAAATCTGTTATACTCCTCTATACTATCTTACCACAATTTGATAACCAAGGGGGACGTGCTTGGAAAATCTAAATGAAGAACTAAAAAATGCTCACACACAGGCAGTCGAGGCGCAGACACATGCGTATTCCCCCTATTCGGGCTTTCAGGTGGGAGCTGCGCTGATAGCGGAAGATGGAAGGGTATACCCCGGCTGCAATGTCGAGAATGCAAGTTACGGTGCTACTATCTGTGCCGAACGGGGAGCTGTAATGACCGCAAATGCTGGGGGAGTCCGCAGTTTCAAAGCACTGGTAGTTGTTACCTCTGCAGAGCCGCCTTCGGTACCCTGTGCGCTGTGTTTACAGGTTCTGGCAGAGTTCTGTCCGCTCGACTTTCCGATATATACAGCCAATCGCAGAGAAATCGTGAAGCGTTTTACTCTCGGAGACTTGCTTCCGCACCCTTTTAATGAGGTTCCTTCAACATAAGTCTTATGGACAAGTTAATAGAGTTTTTTGAAACCATTCTTCTCTACGTACTGTATCCAAAGGCCGAAGACCGGGCCAAGCAGTACGAATTGCGTAAAACCTGGCGAGAACTCCGCTATCTGAAACTGGCCTATACCGATATTCAGGGAAAGCGCGTATTCTCCAGCTACGCTTCCAAGTTATACGCCCTCTATAAGCTGGTGATAACTCTCAGAAAAATTCTGCAGTTGCCGGCCCGCAGGCAGGAACTCCTGCAGGAAGCTGACCTGGTCGAATATTTGGTGCTGCATCAGCTCGAGCCGCAGGCTCGCCGGCAGCTGAACAGCTTTTCGTATGACGTTCTAATGGATCGAATAAAACACGCTTCCGACCAAACCGCCGCGTGGAAAACTGTTGAGAGGGAATGGACGGAGTTTTCGCGTCAAATCTCCGAACTCCAGAGCCGAAAGCTGAGCGAAGACCTTTTCCAGCTCGAGCTCTTGTACGCACTGATGGAGTTCGATTTTGATTCGCTCTTCAAGGTATTCGACCCGTCCTTTGTAAAGGATCATCCCCAGCAGCTTCCTAAGTTCTCCGATGTATCCTCATCATTGGTGGATCAGTATTTACATGATTTTTATTTTATTATAGCCAATTTCAAAGTTACACCTAACACCCGCAATCTACTCTCGGATTTGTGTGTGTATTATCATGAGGAAAATGCCGAGCAGATCTCTGCCCTCCGTGAAAGTATCGACTATATAGAGCTGCTGTTCGAAAATGAACTCTCGGAGAGCACTCTGCGGGCCCTCCTACAGCTCCTCCACCAGGATCCTGAACTCTATCCGGAATCAGCCGGCTGCAGTCACGACTACATAGAGGAGGTGCATGCGCGCCTTTCAAAGCGTTTTGCCAACAACCGAGAGCGGGTAAAACGGGATCTAACCGAGGCGACAATGCGGTCTACGGTCGAGGAGCTGCTGGCGGGACACCCTTTAGAGGATATATACGGCTATACCCGCGAAAGCGAGGAGCCCTTTCACCGGCTCGGACTGAGCGGTTTTCTCTACACCCTGCCGCTGCAAGCGGTAAAATCGTATTATAAGGCGGTGTTCACGAAAGGAATTCTTGGTTCGCTGCGCCGGATTCACGAGGACGGATTTTACGAGGACAGCGACTTTCAACGTGATTTCGGAGAGGCGATCAGGCAATTTTCCGATGTGATCAACCGTATAGATGTATTCGAATCGCAGGTGCAGAAGCAAAACGGGGTTTCCATCGATCAGGTAATCGAGATGGCACGCCTGAACGGCAGTTCTGTACAGAATTTTCTTGTTATTGAAAAATTTGTCGAAGACGTAAATCGAGCTGCCGTAAAGGTACTACAGCATGCAGGGAAAGCCGCCGAAAATCTGCATCGAAAACTGGGAGCAGTAATCGGAGACCACCGTTCGACCAAGCCAAAGTTCATCACGAATATACGTGTCATTGGAGCCGATCGAAACCGGGACATTATTCTCCGCCTCCAGCAGGCCTACCAGGATTTGGAAATCCTGGTGAGGATAGTCCGCTCATACACGGTAATCGATGATATCAAAAAAACGCAGGAGCCAAAGACCGCCTGAGCCGCTTTACCGGGGAGTATGGAATTTACCGGATACGGACGTAACCGTAGCAGTGTCCAAGGCACCGCCGAAGCCGGACAGAAACAGAGAGCTTCCATAAGAAGCAATCCGGGCTGCAGCCGCGGGTTGATATCCTCGCAGGATGCGGGATAAAAAGAATGCCGCATAGGCGTCGCCGGCTCCCGAACTGTTGACTTCCTCTACAGGGTATGCAGCTGTCTCGAAGCTCTGTTCAGCACATACTACCCGTGATCCGGCGGGACCTTTCTTCACGATCAGACAGCTTCGGCCGGCCGCGGCAGTACTCAATTCTTCCAAAGAGCAGTCCAGTGCAGCATATTCCTCCTCGGTGCTGAATAGAAATGAGGTGTGCGGAAGAACTTCCTGTAAGAGATAATCCTTCTGTGCTGCTGCAATCGGAGCTGCCCCTAAATCGACGGCTAAACGGGAGGTTCCGTTCCTGCAAAGATCCAGGAACCGCTCTATCAGCGTATGTCGGGGTAGAATAAAGCCCTCTATGTAAATTATCTGTGCTTTGATCTTCTCGATCGGTGCGGGCAAATCTTCCGCATTCCGCAAGAGTACGGCTGCGGCGGGGTTGAAAATGAGTATCTCCCTGTGTCCGTTTTTCAGGCAGAGACTTCTTCCGCACGGCCGCTCGGGATACTTCACTGTATAATCCTGTATCCCGTGCACTTGCAGTTCCCGGCGAAACGCGTGTGCCGAAACAGCAGTACCGGCCGGGCGAGTGAAGTGGGTAGGCACCGCGCCTAATCCGCCGATATAGGCTGTGGAGTGGTCGAGCTGCGAGAGTACCCGGATTGTATTCAGCGCCCCGCCACCCGGGACCACATCTGTGGGCGGGGTGTTGAGACCGAGCAGAATCTGCTCGAAAATAGAATCATCGATATGATACACGCCTTCCCATTCCGCGTTGGGAATAAACCGGTGCAGGCTCTCCAATTTCTCTTCATCCATGTGGACACATACATCGAATATCGGGTTTCCGATACCGAGGATCTCTGGCTTCATGGAGACCATTATAGAGTTACTTTTCTTTCTTGACCACAGGGGCCAAACTCACGTACTCTACACACAGGAGGTGAGTGTGGGGGACATACAGTATTTTCAGGAAATACCAATCGAGCGGCTGCGAGAACAGGTTATCGAGCAGCTCAAATTGCACTACGCACATGATAATTTATCAGTTGAAGAGTTTGAGCAGCGTATTGAACGGGCCTCCGCAGTCGAAGAAAAACTGGCGCTTCTAGAAGTAATAAAAGATCTGCCTTCAATCAGTGACAGTTCACGCTCTGCTGTCGATAGCAGCGGGAATTATGCAGCGGTAAATATGGGTGAGGTCCGGAAGCAGCAGGACGTAGTGGCTATATTCAGCGGTTCGGATCGCAAGGGTGTGTGGTACCCGGCGCGCAATATCAAGATTCTGGCGGCATTCGGCGGAGTCGATTTAGATTTTTCCGAAGCCTTTTTACCACCGGGAGACACCTATATCGATGCGATGTGCGTATTCGGCGGGGTCGATATCGTGGTACCCGAGGGGGTGAATCTCGAGATCAGCGGAGTGCCTATTTTCGGCGGTATCGACAATAAGTACGGTGATCGGCAGATACCCGGAGCACCCACGATCCATATAAATGCCTTTGCCATGTTCGGGGGCATTGACATCAAACCGGTAAAAAAGCGGCGCCGCTGATTGTGTAGTTCCGGGAGCGGGGTGGGGCCGGCAGCCCGGGTCAGGGCTCGATTTCGGGAAAGGGATTGCGCCACTGCCAGCCGGTCTTTCCGCAGCTGCGGTAGTGCTCGAGTCTGCGGATAGCCAGTTCGGCGAACAGGGGATCAATATCGGCGGTGAAACAGCGCCGCCCGAGCCGCTCAGCGGCGATCAGGCTGGTTCCGCTGTGACAAAACAGGTCGCCGACGATCCGTGCATCCGGTGCCGAGGTCAGGATGCGCTCAATTGCTTTTAGCGGTTTCTGCGCAAATGCCCCGGGCACATTCTCTTCCATCCGGTAAAAAACCTGCTGAATATCGAGCCATACATTGCCGGGGCGGATGGTCTGCGAACGACTGCGCTGGATGTTTTCCGTCCGCACCCCCTGTATGGTCTTGTAGTATCCCTTCAGTACTTTGGGAATATCGGTATAGCTGACCTCAAAGGCCGGGGCTGCAGCGGGGCTGGATTTGATGTAGTAGAGCAGCTCCTGACGAACCGCCATCCAGTTTTTTTGGGTACCGTAGCCGCGCTGGTTCCGCAGGGTAATAAAACTGCGTGACTGCAGCGTAGAGAACTCCCGCATCATCAGCATAAAATCGGGCAGGGGCTGAAAGCCGTCTTTCTGATCCGCTCCGAGCCAGATGTAGAAATGCGCCGCCGGACTGAGTACCTCGAGTGCATTCTTCACCCAAGCCCGGGAGAATCGCATGTATTCATCCAACGCCTGAGCTGAAAGGGCTGCGGTACGCTTGCCGCCGACTGCGAAGTTGTAGGGCGGATCATTGAGCATCAGATCGGTGGTATGTCCATCGAACAGGTGCCGTACCGCTGCCTGTTCGGTAGCATCCAGCACTCCCACCCGGTGCCGGCCGTCCGGATCCTCCCATATCTGCCCCGGTTTCAGCCGGCAGAAGTTCAGTAGTTTTTCTCGTAGTGCAGGTGCGCTGTCCAGCCGCGGCAGGCTTTCGACAGTTGATTTTCTTTCCATAGGCATTTTACTCTACCCTAAAAAAACAGGAATGGAAAGATTTGGCGGAATGTGCTATGAAATAGAAAAAGATAAAATAAATTGGAGGATTAGAAAATGGCATCCAGAAAGCTGTGTCTTTCGCGAACCAACCGTAAAATTGGCGGGGTATGCGGGGGTATTGCCGAGTATTTTGGTCTCGATGCAACCCTGGTCAGAATCATTACGCTGATACTATTTTTCGCCGTCGGTTCCGGTCTGCTGCTCTATCTGATTGCCTGGCTGATAATGCCGGCCTGTGACGACCCGTTTGCGTAAAAAACCGCCGCTCAGCACCTCTTTCAGGTGAATGTCGAGCGGCGGCCGTGTATTCAGATCTCTATTCAGACGTCGATTGCCGCTCCCGGAAAGCGGAGGGTGGCAAAATAATCGTCGATAGTCTCGGGACGGCGAATCATGCGGAACGTGCCGTCGTGGTGCAGCAGTACTTCCGCCGATCTCAATTTCCCGTTGTAGTTAAATCCCATAGCGTACCCGTGGGCTCCGGCTTCGTGCAGTACCACCAGGTCGCCCTCTTCGATCTCAGGAAGCGACCGGTCGATCGCAAATTTGTCGTTGTTCTCGCAAAGCGAACCGGTTACATCGTAAACGTGATCATGCGGCTGGTCCTCTTTTCCGGGGACCGAAATGTGATGATAGGCACCGTACATAGCCGGGCGCATGAGGTTTGCCATAGATGAATCCAAACCAACATAGTTCTTATACTTTTTGGTCACATGCCGTACCCGGCTGACCAAGTAGCCGTAGGGACCGGTGATAACGCGACCGCACTCCATTACGATGCGCATTGGATCGAGCCCCGCCGGCTTGATGATTTGGTCATACAGTTTTTGAATCCCCCGCGAGACATACTCCAGGTCCACCGGCTCGTCCTCCGGTTTGTACGGGATCCCGACCCCGCCGCCGAGGTTGATCATCTCGATTCGCACTCCCACCTCTTTCTGCAGGTCGGCGGCCAGTTGAAAGAGCATCCGGGCCGTCTCTATGAAATAATCCGGATTCAGCTCGTTGGAGGCCACCATGGTATGCAGGGCAAACCGCTTTACCCCTTTTTCCTTCACGATGCGGTAGGCCTCGAATATCTGCTCGTGGGTGAGGCCGTACTTGGCTTCGGTCGGCTCACCGATAATGGCGTTACCGGTGCGCCGGTCGCCGGGATTGTAACGAAAGCAGATGGCCTCCGGAATACCGACATGCTGCTCCAGAAAATCAATGTGGGTGATGTCATCCAGATTGATCATGGCGCAGAGCTCTTTTGCCCGGCGGTACTCTTCGGCGGGGGTGTCGTTCGAGCTGAACATGATATCCTCACCGCAGATGCCGACTTTATCCGACATTTCGAGTTCGGGCAGCGAACTGCAGTCGGTACCGAAGCCCTCTTCTTTGAGTACCTGAATAATCGAAGGATTGGGGCAGGCTTTTACGGCAAAATAGTTCTTGAAGCCTCCCGGGACCCAGTCGAAGGCATTTTTCATATAGCGGGCTTTTTCCCGGATCGCCTTCTCGTCATACAGGTGAAAGGGGGTGGGAATTTCGGTTGCTATCTCTTCCAGCTTTTCCTTTGTAAAAGGAAGGGTTTTATCACTCATTGCTCGTGCTCCTTACAGCTTAAATTAAAGTTTAAGATTCTCTTTGATAGTTGCCACCGCCGCTTCGATATCCTCGCGGTGGCCGAAGGCGCTCAGACGGAAGTAGCCTTCGCCGCCGGGGCCGAAGCCCACACCGGGTGTACCGATTACCCCGGTTTCCTGCAGGAGCTTGTCGAAGAACTCCCAGGAGCTCATGCCGCTGGGGGTTTTCAGCCAGATGTAGGGGGCGTTGTCGCCGCCGAAAGCGGTCAGTCCCAGGGACTGCATGCCGCTGCGGATGATGCGGGCGTTGCCCATGTAGTATTCGACCAGATCCCGGCTCTCCTCGAGCCCCTGCTCGGTGAACACTGACAGGGCACCCTCCTGCACGATGTTGGAGGCGCCGTTGAAAAAGGTGCTCTGCCGGCGGTTCCACATGCCGCGGACCTCATCGGGTTGGCTGTCTTCGACGGTGAGGGCCGAAGGTACGATCGACCATCCCAAGCGTACTCCGGTAAAACCGGCGAATTTGGACAGACTGTTGATCTCGATTGCACACTGCTCGGCACCATCTACTTCGTAAATTGTTTTTGGCAGCGACTCGTCTTCGATATACTCCGAATAAGAAGCATCGTAGATAATCACCGCTTTATGCTCACGGGCGTAATCGACAAAGCGTTTGAGCTGCTCATGCGTAGCCACCGCACCGGTCGGATTATTGGGGCTGCAGAGGTAGATCATATCGGCCTTTTCGGCCGGAGGCTCCGGAATGAAGCCGTTGTCCTCGTTGCAGGGCATGTAGATCAGGCCCTTGTACAGCCCCTTCTGCGGCACGTGCTCGCCGGTCCGGCCGCTGATCACATTCGAGTCTACGTACACAGGGTAGGCCGGGTCCTGAACAGCCACCACGTTGTCCAGGGAAAAGATCGACTGAATATTTCCGGAATCGGGTTTAGCGCCGTCACTGATAAAAAACTCGTTCGGATCAAGACGCACATTGCGCTGCTGGTAATACTCGGCCAGTTTCTCCCGCAGACGGCTGTCGCCCTGCTCGTCTCCATACCCGCTGTAGGTGTCGCGGGCGGCCAATTTGTCTACTCCGCGGTGCAGCCCCGCGAGTACAGTGGCCGTGAGCGGTTCGGTGGTATTTCCAATGCCGAGTTTACGGATTTTGGTACCGGGGTTCTCCTTGAGATATGTTTCCGTCCTCCGGGCTATCTCCGGAAAGAGATATCCGGCTGCCAGTTTTCGGTAATTACTATTGATTCTTGCCATTTGTTCAGCTCCTATTACTAGATAGACCCGCAGGCATGTGTTTTCTGCGGGTTCTTCAGGTTATTCATTGGATGTGTATGCTGTCGGGTCTGTAGATACTATCTTGCCCGTGGAGCTCCTATCCTGTCAAGAATGCCTTCGAGGGTTTGGTAATGCGCCTGATCGGAAAAAGTGCACATCGGCAGCCGAAAGGTTTCCTCGCACCAGCCCCGCATTGCCATTGCGGTCTTGATAGGAATCGGATTCGTCTCCAGGAAAAGGGCTTTGAAAAACTCCATCAGGCGGTCTTCTTCCTGTTGAGCCTGGTCGAGGTTTCCATCCAGGGCAGCGTGTACGAAATCCAC
>JAASTM010000221.1 GCA_021767325.1 Spirochaetales bacterium | reverse complement strand
GTCATCAACATCGATTTGCCGATCGACACAGCTCTGCCGCTCGGCATCATCGTGAATGAGCTCATCAGCAACAGCCTCAAGCACGCTTTCAGTGATATCGACCACGGTGAGATCAGAGTGCTTCTGTCCCATGATCCGGAAGAGTACCAATATATCTTACGGGTCAAGGATAACGGCAGCGGCTGCGAGGCATCAGAGTTCAGGGCCGGTTCAGGGCTGGGAATTATTCTGGTAGAGCAGCTTGCAATTCAAATCGGCGGCACGGTATCATTCGAAACCCGCGTCAGAGAAAATGGTCAAAGCGGGTTTTCTGCTGTAATACAAATTCCAATAGGTGACAAATGAGTACATCACATTCCGTATGGTATAGAGCGGTCACCCATCTGATCCTGATCGGGACCGCATTTTTTTGGGGTATCAATCCAATGGTAATGAAGGTCGGGATGCAGGAACTCCATCCGGTTCCCTTTAATGCACTGCGGCTTTCCGTTGGGCTGATTGCCGCTCTTATCCAACTGCTCGTTTCTAGATCGTGGCAGCCGATCCGTCGCGAGGACCTTCCCCGCTTCTTAGTAGTAGCGGTAGCAGGGTTTTTCCTCTTTCAGTTCTGCTACTCCTTCGGTGTAGACTACACTTCGGCCAGTGTGGGCTCAATCATCCTGGGGACCCTGCCGATCCAGGTTGCGATCATAACCAAGCTGTTTAAAATTGAGGCGCTTTCTTTGAATAAATCCCTCGGAATCTTAGCAACCTTCGCCGGGGTAGTGTTCATCGCCCTCGGGAAACACGGCGGTCTGGGCTTGGCCGGGACCTACGTCTTCGGTGTAGTTCTGTTGGCAGTGGCCGAGTTCGGGTATGGAGTTTACACGGTTTTCCTGCGGCCACTCACCCAGCGTTATTCGATTTATCAGATTATCTTCATCGTGATGAGTGTAGCCCTTACCCCCTTCATTCTGATGTCGCTTCCGGCCTTCGGGCTGAGCGTGTTTACCGGTCTGCAGCCGCTCACCTGGTACAGCGCGGCGTTTTCCGGCATTTTCGCGCTGGCACTGGGGAATACCCTCTGGAGCTTCGGTATAAAACGCATCGGCAGCACCAACGCCTCGGTATACGGGAATTTACCACCAGTCTTCGGAATACTCGCCGGAATACTTGTGCTGAACGAAACCCTCAGCCCTATGCAGTTATTGGGTGCATTGATTATATTAGGAGGGGTAGCACTGGTAAATAAGAAACCGGCCGCAGAAGCCGGCGCCCCGGCCGACCCACAGGCTGCCAACCAGGCCGGAGCAGAAGGAGAATCAGAGTGAAATATATCGGCGCACATGTGAGCGCATCCGGGGGAGTCGAAAATGCTCCCTTGAACGCACAAAAAATCGGAGCCAGCGCTTTTGCCCTTTTCACGAAAAATCAGCGGCAGTGGAACGCAAAACCCCTTACAGAGGAATCAATTAGAGCCTTCAAAGCAAACCTCGATGAGGTAGGGATTCAGCCCGAACACGTGCTGCCCCACGACAGTTATCTTATCAATTTGGGCAATCCGGATAAGGAAAAATGGGAAAAATCCCTGAATGCCTTCATTGACGAGGCCCAGCGGGCCGAGCAATTGGGCATTCCGCTCCTCAATTTCCATCCCGGCAGCCACCTTCGCCAGATCAGCGAGGAAGAGTGCATCGCCCTGAATTCCGAGGCTATGAACACCACTCTTCGCAATACAGGGGTAGTCAGGCTGGTTGTGGAAACTACTGCCGGACAGGGATCGAACATCGGTTACAGCTTCGAACACCTGGCAGCCCTCATCGATCAGTCGACCGATCCCGATCGGGTCGGAGTGTGTATCGACACCTGTCACATCTTCGCCGCCGGTTACGATCTGCGGACCGAAGAGGCCTACCAGCAGACCATGGAAGCCTTCGGCCGTATAATAGGATTCGAAAAGCTGATGGGTGTGCACATCAACGATGCCAAATCGGAGCTCGGCAGCAGGGTCGACCGCCACAACAGTCTGGGTGAGGGTAATCTCGGAAGCGACGCCTTCAAATTCCTGATGAATGATCCCCACCTGGAGGATATCCCGATCGTCCTCGAAACGATCGATCCGGAGAAATGGCCCGAAGAGATCCAGTGGCTCTATAGTTTGCAGAAATAGTTCGCCGAAATTATGCTTTAATTAATACGCAGCCCAACAGGAGGTAGCATATGCCCTTTATCCGCATACATACCAATATCGAAGTATCCGAGAGCTATGAAGTCCTGAAAAAACTCTCATCACTCTCCGCCGAAAAAATCGGCAAGCCCGAAGCCTATGTGATGACGGCCCTCGAAGACAAGGCCCCGATGACCTTCGGTGGTTCCGAGGAACCGCTGGCATTTATCGAGTGCAAAAGCATCGGCCTGGGTGAAACCCAGACCAAGAGCCTCAGCTCCTCGCTGTGCAGTTTCTGTGAGAAGGAACTGGGAATCCCCCAGAGCAGGGTTTACATTGAGTTCGCCGGCGCCAGGGGCAGCATGTGGGGCTGGAAAGGTGGTACGTTCTAAATGAAGCTCAGATCAAAGCTACTCACCATCGTGGTGGCAGTGTTTGCCGCCTTCATTGTCAGCGCTATCGTATACGGGTATATCCACTATGCCGACATCCGCACAGACACCCTTGAAGAAACGATTACTGGCATGAATGCCGATCTCTCGGAGGCCCTGGAAGCAAAAGAGGACACATGGATAACTAATGCACTCCAAATTGCCCACAATCCGATCATTGAACGGGGCATGGCCCAGGGAGATCGTGAGAGCTGTATAGCACTATTCGAGCGCTATGGGAATGCCTACAGCGAATACACCGGGTTCAACAATGTGCAGATACATTTGATCGACAAGAATCTGCAATCCTTTGTGAAATCCTGGGCTCCGGACGACTACGGCGAGTCTCTCGATTATTCGGCAGCGTACACCGATGTGCTGCAGCGCAGCGGAAAACCCTTGGTCACGGTAGAAGCATCACCCAAGGGTATGCGGCTGAAGGGGCTGTTTCCCGTCCGCTATGAAGGCCGGATAGTCGGGGTAGCGAATTTCGAAGGCGGTCTCAATTCAATAAAACGAACACTTGAAAAGAAAGAGATCGAGTTTCTGTATCTCTTAGACAATTCTCAGCTCAACATTGCTGAGTCACTCTCCGGCCAGCCGGCTGTCGGCGCGTACACTCTGAGTCAGAAGGATGTAAACGAGGATTTTCTGGCATACGTTACTGGCGGGTTTAGCCTGGAGAAGGCAGTCGACGACTATGTCTTCGACTCTCAGTATCTGGTGACCGCCCGGCCAGCCAAGAGCTTTAACGGGAAAGAGGTGGGCATCTATATTCTCGGGATGCGCAGCGATATTGTCACCGCCACTCTGGCGCAGAACCGCGGTCTGATTCTCACCCTGGGGCTGTTTGTGCTAGCCGCATTTATTATCATGATACCGGCTATCCTGTTAGCTCTGGAGAGAATAGTGGTATCGCCGGTTAAACTATTCTCCCAAAGGATGGATGATATCGCATCCGGCGAAGGCGACCTCACCGGCACAATCGATATCCACTCACGGGATGAAATCGGTATTCTCTCGGAAGGATTCAACCGTTTCAACGCGACTCTACGGTCGATGATTCAACATATCAAGAATTCTGTCGCCAGCACTATGAATGAGATGGATACCGTCGTGAACAGTGCCACCGAAACATCCTCGGCAGTGCAGGAGATGAAGGCCAACATCAAATCGGTTTCGACTTCGGTTGAGAATCTGCTTGAAAACATGAACAAGAGCGGCAGCCGTCTCGCCTCGGTTCAGTCGGATGTGCAGGATCTGAAAAACCAGATATCGAGCCAGGTTTCGGCGGTTGAGCAGACCGGCTCGTCGGCCGAAGAGATCGATGCCCAGGCCCAGAGTATCAGTAACACCTCTAAAAAGAGAAAAGAAGAAACGGAAAAACTGTCACAGGTAGTCACCGACAGCCGCAATGACCTGCAGAAGGTGCAGGCCCGGGTCGACAGTCTCACCCAAAAAACCGGTGATATGGAAAATGCCGTCTCAGTCATCAGCGGGATAGCCGCTCAAACCAGCCTGCTGAGCATGAATGCGGCCATCGAGGCTGCCCACGCCGGAGATCACGGACGCGGTTTTGCAGTGGTCGCGGAGGAGATCCGCAAGCTGGCCGAAACCTCGGCCAATAACTCTAAGAGTATTCGGGAGGCCCTCAAGCAGAGTGTAGAAGAGGTACATGCCCTGTCCAGTACCTTCGAAAATACCCAGGGAGTCTTTTCCCAAGTCGAAGAGTTGAGCAATTCGGTTCAAACCTCCTTCGAGGAGATCGAACAAACGGTTACCGAACTCTCGCAGGGTATTCAGGAGATAACCAGGTCGATAGTGGACATACGCGACGCGGTAACCCAGATCGATGAAAAATCGGGTAATATAAATGACTCTTCCGAAGAGCTGACCGAACACAACCGCAGCAACGAAGCCTTAGTAGAGAACCTCAGCGGTGCTCTCTCGGAGATTTCCGTTGGCGTGGACGAGGTGAGCAAGTCGGCACTAACCCTCGACGAAACTATACGCACTATCTCGGACAAAATGAAAACAGTCGAGCAGCAGGTAGGCGGGTTCGTAGTTGAAGAATCCGGCGAAACCGAGCCGAAGGAAGCAGAGGAGGAAGGGGAGTAGCAGTGCGCTACTCCGCCTGTCCCCAGGGAATCTTTACCCCGATTTTTTCTCCGAGTCTCTGCATGGATGAATCGTCATGATAGATCAGGCTCCCGGATTCAATATCCATCCCGGTGTCGGTCTTGATATAGCGATACGCTTTATGATGATACGCGGTAACATTCTTTTCTACCGAACCGTCGGCCGCCTGCTGGTGCACCGTCCCGTGACAGGTGCATAGATAGGTAGTGTCGGGTTGTTCCACTTTGATATAAAAGACAGTACCGCGGATCCCGGCCACAACCGAAGGAGTTTCGACTCTAAACTGGTCATTGTTGCTAAGCATGCCGAGCCGGTCGAAGACCGCATCGATGGAGCCCTTTTCGATCTGTATTCTGCGTTCCGTCTGTCCAATGGAGACAGTCGTGATTGTCTCGGCTTCTACCCGGAAAATGTTTTGTCGACC
>JAASTM010000220.1 GCA_021767325.1 Spirochaetales bacterium | reverse complement strand
TATGATTTTGCATTATACGACCTGTTTTTCAAGCCGTACGGGCTGTTACGAATTGCTGCACATCTGCATAAACAGGGATATGAAGTCGAGTTCATTAACGGTTTAGATTATCATGATGCCGAAACCGGCGCTGTGCTCGGCTCTCCGCGCCGGAAGAGCAATGGTACCGGAAAGTTTCACCGCCAGCCGGCACAGCTGCCTGCAGGTGTGCAAAGTATTACCCGCTATTACAGCCGCTACGGAATACTGCCGGAAGTATTTGCCCGCAAGATTGCTGCTGCCCGGCCCGATCTGGTACTGATTACCACACAGATGACCTACTGGTATCAGGGCGTGGCCGAAGCAGTACAGGCTGTTCGCGCGGCCCACCCCGCTGTGCCGGTAGTAGTGGGAGGCGTGTACGCTACTCTCATGCCCGAGCACTGCAGGGCCACCACCGGAGCCGATGAGGTGATTGCCGGGGACGGGATCCGTCAGCTGCCGCTAATTCTATCTAAGTATCGGCTGGATACCGCAGGTGGTGCGGCCCTGGATGCGGACCATAGAGTGCCGGGGCTGTATGGTGGAAAAGAGGTATGGGCAGACGCCGGAGTCGTGCGCTTGAATGCGGGCTGTCCTTATCGCTGCACCTACTGTGCCTCGAAAATTATCGAACCACACTTTCAGGCCGGTGATTACCGTATGGTCTGGGACCAGATATGGGCAATGTATCGCCGATTCGGAACCCTGAACTTCGCCTTTTATGATGACGCGCTGCTGGTTCGTAAGGAGGAGCTGCTGCTGCCGCTGCTCGAGGAGATCATCCGCTCGAAACTGCCGCTGCGCTTCTATACGCCCAATGCGGTCCACATGCACTATATCGACCGTGAAACTGCCGGGCTCATGCGGGCGGCGGGTTTTCAGGAGGTTCGCTTGGGCTATGAGTCGGCGGATGAGTCCTTCCACCTCGCCCAGGACGGCAAGTACACACCGGATGAGGTACCTGCAGCCATCCGGGCATTGAAACTGGCCGGTTTCCCCGCTCGTTCCATCATATTGTACGTGCTGGCCGGCTTACCTCGGCAGCGTGCCGAGGATGTTCAGCGGACATTGAAAAAAGTTGCCCCCTTCGGGGTGCGCGTGTCGATTGCCGAGTACTCTCCGGTGCCGCAGACCGCCCTGTGGCAGGAAAGTGTAGCAGCGGCCCGAGTACCGATCGAAGAGGAACCTTTATACCACAACAATACCTTTTTCCCGATGGAATGGGAGGGATTTACCCGCAATGATTTAGAGGCACTTAAGCGTTCTACTATATCTGTGTAATTGCCTCGTGTTGTTGCTTCGGCTATGCGCTATAGTGTTTTTATGCTATTATCTATCTACAGTCTGCTGAAATAGAGGGTTTTCCGTGTACATAACAACTGTCGGATTATTTAAGCGAAAAACAGTAGCCATACTTCTGATGCTGGTGCTCATAGCACCTCTATGTGCACAGAGTCAGAAGAGTACCAGTCTGCGGCCCGGTGTACAGGTCAGCTCTTCGGTGCCGCTCTCGAAGGATGGCGGCGGGTATAAGACTTTTACCTTCGAGGTGCCGTCGAATACCTTTGCAATACGCCTGTCCATCTCCGATGCGCCGGCTGATCTCGATTTATACCTGAACCACAATCAGGACATTCAAAGCTACGATTACGTGGACAGCTTTAGTGCGGCTGAGGATTATAACGAGGTGCTGTTCCTCTCCCGTCTGTCAGACCCGCCTTTGCAGGAGGGGCTCTACTATGTTGATGTAGTCTATCAGCGTTCCTCTCTGCCGTTTGAAAAGTGGAACCGGCTAATGGAGATCCCCTTTAAACTGGAACTCGAGACGATATCGGCTGTCCGGCAGACCTCTATCCGCCCCGGACGTACGGTGTACGGGGAGCTGCGCCCGGATGAGGGAATGGCAACTACCTATTCGGTGGAAATTCCCGAAGGTTTGAAGACCTGCCGGATAGATTTATTCGACACCAAGGCCGATCTCGATCTGCTGGTAGGCTATGAAAAGCCGGTACTGACCCGGCAGAACGCCGATTATGTGCAGGAAGGCTTAATTGGACAGGAGAGTGTTGTGCTGGACGGATCGGAGGATGAACCCGAGCTGCCGGCCGGTACCTATTATATTACCGTTTTCGATGCGGTATCGGATGCTCAAGCACAGGAGTTCGCCCTGCAGGTGAGCTTTCAATCCGAACCGCCGGAAAAACTGCTGTCAATTCCCCGCTTTCCCCGCAGCGATGATGAATTGCAGCAGGCCTTTCTCGCGACCGTTGAGGTAATCGGGCAGGCCGGACGCGGTTCCGGCTGCCTGGTGAGCGAGGACGGGCTGCTGCTCACCAATTGGCATGTAGTCCGCGGATTCGACGGTACTCCCTCGGAAGACGTGTATATAGCCGCCGGTTTTTCACAGCAGAGCCCTCCGCGGGAGTTGTTCAGAGCGGAGGTGGTTGATTTCGATGCGGAGACCGATCTGGCTCTGCTGCAGATAGAGAGCGGGCTGTACGGTCAGCCCTTGCCGAACGACTACAGTTTTCCCTTTTTTGACTTCGGAGACACCCAGCAGGTGCAGATAGGTCAGCCGCTCTCCTTTATCGGCTACCCGAGCGGGGGCGGCAGCGGCTCACGGGTGTCGGTTTCTCTGACCCGTGGGATAGTAAGCGGTTTCGAGCGAGGCGCCGAGGATTTTTTGATAAAAACCGATGGAGTCATTACCCCCGGCAATTCCGGTGGAGCGGCTATCAACGCCTATTACGAATTGATCGGCTTGCCGACTTTTACGATCGGCGAAAAAAACTCGCCCATGGGATTTATTCGTCCCGTGAGCGAGATACCGACCGCTTGGATGCAGAGAATTAACCGCCGTAGAAACTTCTAATCTGGTCCTTTACCTGATTCAACGCATCCTGATACTGCTGTTCCAGCTGCTGCATGTGACGATGGAGCAGCTGGTTGTATTCCGGGTCCTGCTCCGGTTTTAGTTCAATTTCATACCCGTATTGGCGGGTCAGATTTTGCTGTTTCTGCCGTAACTGCGGCTCATACTGCTGCTTTACCTGTTCGGTCAACTGCTGTTGATGCTGCAGAAACTGCGAGAAGAACTGTGAAACCTGCTGAAGAATTGATGCAACCTGGTGATCCTTACCGATAAGTGTTTTCAGGCCGTCTTCCACAAATGAAAGCCGTTCTTGAAAGTTTTCGTCCCGGGGCAAACTGATGTGTGAGAGGAGTATTTCGACTGCAGCTTTCTCGACGATGTGCTTCTCGTCTCCCTTGTACTCCTTGATTGCTTTCTGCATCTCTTTCGGCTTAGGGGTTGCTGAGTCCATATAGTCCGAAGCGATCTTCTGTCCGATTTTCTTGAGTTCATTATTCCGCACTGAGCTCTTATCGCCTTTTATGTCAGCGGTTCGCTCCATCGCAATTTCCCAGGATGACTTTATTTCACCCATATTTCTCTCCTCCTTAAGTGTCCGTCAGCTCAAATATAACGCTATAAACCCTTCGGAATCAATGCACAAAAATAAAGCCGCTATTTACCCCGTATAACAAATCTTCTATACTACAAGTTGTATCTTGTTGCATTTTAAAGGGGAGGACCATTTCAGATGGCCGAGCGCGTTCAAATTACTATCGATGGGAAAGAAATTGCTGCCGAAAAGGGGTCAAATTTACTGGTAACTGCCCGTGAAAACGGCATCGATATACCCAGTCTCTGTTTTCTCGAAAGACTTACACCTACAGCCGCCTGTCGAATGTGTATTGTAAAAATAGAAGGACGCAGGGGACTGGTTACTGCCTGTTCCACCCCGGTAGAAGAAGGGCTGCAGGTCACCGCCTTCGATGATGAAATCGAGGAGTTCAGGAGAACAACCCTGGAGCTTCATTTAGCCGAGCATGAATACGACTGTCCGGTTTGCGATGCGAACGGGGAGTGCGAGCTGCAGGATCTGGCGTACCGCTATGACCTGGGGGTCGAAAAGAACCGCCGGGTGCCGAGCCTCCCCCTGAACGGCATAGACGGAAAGCTTCACCTTCCGCATGATAAAACCTCGCCGGTTTTGGAATATGATGCAAAGAAGTGTATACGCTGCGGCCGCTGTATCGCTGCCTGCGATGAAATCCAAGAGAAAGGGGTGCTCGGTTTCGTACACCGGGGCTATTATACCTTCATTTCTGCCGAATTCGGGGCGTGGAAGGGCTCAACCTGCGACGGCTGTGGTGAGTGTGTGCAGGTCTGTCCCACGGCGGCTCTCACCGAAAAGCCGCTGGTAGAACGGTTTCGCCCCTTCGATGCCGAGAAGAAAGTAACCACTACCTGCGTGTACTGCGGAGTAGGCTGTCAGCTCGATATGTGGATTAAAGACGATAAGGTCGTGCGGGTGCGGGGTGCCGAAAAACGGCCGAATAACGGCCGCCTCTGTGTGAAGGGGCGCTTCGGGTACGAGTTCATACACAGTCCCGAGCGCCTGAAACGGCCGCTGGTCAAGCGGAACGGAGAGTTCTTCGAAACCGACTGGGACGAGGCTCTGGATATTGTGGCCGCGCGCTTCAAGCAGATTCAGCGTGAGCACGGGCCGGATTCTCTGGCCGGGCTTTCTTCGGCAAAATGCACGAACGAAGAGAACTATATTTTTCAGAAATTCGTCCGAGCAGTCTTCGGTACCAATAATGTCGACCACTGTGCACGTCTCTGTCATGCTCCTACAGTAGCGGGACTGGGCACCGCTTTCGGTTCGGGGGCAATGACCAACTCGATCCCCGAACTGGCCGATGCCGACTGTATTCTGGTCACCGGATCCAACGTAACCGAAACCCATCCGGTAACCGCCACCTATATAAAGAACGCAGTCCGCAAGGGCGCCAAGCTGATAGTGGTGGACCCGCGCAAGATCGACCTGGTAAAGCATGCGCATATATGGGTCCGGCAAAATCCCGGCAGTGATGTGGCCTGGATCAACGGAATAATGAATGTCATTCTCGAAGAGGGGCTTCAGGATACCGCTTTCATCGCTGAACGCACCGAAGGTTTTGAGGAGATGGCCGAAACCCTGAAGCAGTATACTCCGGAGAAGGTGGAAGAAATCTCCGGAATACCGGCTGAAAAAATAAGGGAAATCGCCCGTCTCTACGCCCTCT
>JAASTM010000219.1 GCA_021767325.1 Spirochaetales bacterium | reverse complement strand
TGGAAATTGATGCCGCCGGATACCCCGTCCATACCCATCACAATGCTGCCGGTAATGGCGATGCCGAAGGGATCGCTCTGGATGGCCACCGCATCCATTGCCAGGTTCATTCCCGGCAGGGTGAGCTGCTTATCGTTCAACACCTCGGCATTGGTGGGGCTGTGCCAGTCGAAGTCGCCGTTCATATCGAGCCGCACCCCGCCTTCGAAGTCGCCGTTGGCGTTCAATTCGCCGAAGGTGATGCGCTTGCCGTCGTCCGAGCTCTCGCCGCCGCCCTCGTTCTGCACATCCAGATAAAAATCGACACCCAGGCGGATTTCACTGTAATCCTTATTTAATGTGCCGTCCTCGTATTCGAAGACCATCTGCAGATAGGTCAGGTCGAGGGTACCGATTCCCAGGTCGTACTCCGAATCGTCGTCACCGCCGAGCTCGTGCCCCGCTTTATTCTTTTTAAGCTCTTTCAGGGCTACCAGGCCCCCCTCGGCGTTGCCGTCCTTGTCGACTTTTATCTCAAACTCGGTGTTGTTGGCCACATCCAGTGGGTCCGGCAGGTTCTTTAGCTTACCCTTCAGCTTGAGCTTCCAGTCACTGCCCTCGCTCTCGATCTTGATTTGGGTGAGTGTCAACTTATCCGGAATGAGGTCAAAGGATTTCGAAAAGGTGATTTCACCGTCCACATCGCCGTCGGAAAAGAAGGTCAGATTCTGAAAGATGGTCAGTGTGTCCTTCTTGGTGGAGGTGCCCTTTTTGGATTCCATCTTGATGGTGCCGGACATGGTAAAGTAGTAGCGCTCGTTCGCCTCGTCCTCGCCGACGATAAGGGCATTCCCGGTGCCGTCGACATCATGAATGCCGAACTCCAGACCGAAGGCATCGAAACTCTTGGGATCGCTTTCGGGATATGAAAAGCTCTTGCCTTCCACCCCGCCGGCTTTGACTACCAGCCCCTCCACATCCATGATCTCTCGGTTGTCCAGCTTGGGGATGGCCAGCTTGGCATCCACCAGAATCTTGCTGGTATCCTGCCCGTCGAAGCGCACTTTTTTTACTTTCAGATAGTCGTCGGCTACCGTGACGAAGGTCTCTTCCTCCTCGGCCTCTTTCTCGACCGTACCGCCCTTGATCTTGGGAACCGTCGGGCTCTCGTTCTTGTACTGCACCCGCAGGTCAGTCACCGTGACCTCGTCGAGTACGGTATTTTCCAGGGAGAGCAGCTTCATTTTAGCGGTACCGTTGAAGGTGAACTCCTGATACCCGGCACTCGGATTGCTGGTAGCCACCGCCTGCCCGTCGAAATCGCTCAGCTCGGCCACATCCTCCACCAGAGTCAGGGTGTCCGGCGGAAAGGGCGGGGTCTGATCGCTGATGGTATAGGTCGCCTCATCTGATATTTCAACCGGAGAGCTGATCTCGGCCCGTAGCGTGTGCTCGCCCGGATCATCGGTCGGGATCTCACCCTCGATGTCGAAACTGGTCTGCCCGTCTACGGATACCGAAAAGGTATTCTCTGCGGTCCAGTCGCTCTCATCGTCGATCAGGATTTGGCCGGTGACCTGCCCGCTGCCGGTGGCCTGTATCACCACCCGGGCGTTCTCGATCTGGTCGCCTGCGTAGTAGGGAGAGGGCGGCAGCTCGACCTGGACGCCGGTAATCTGAAGGTCCGACGGCAGGGCGGCGCTGACGCTGACCGGAATGGCGGCGGTCGCCTCCACCGGGTTGCCGTAGGCATCGCTGCCCTGAATGCGGTAGGTCGCTGTGAGACTGCCGCTCTGGCTGCCGCCCAGTGCCAGGGCCCGGTCAAAGGAGGAGAGGCTGAGGCTGCGGGCAATGGTCGTGCTGCCGCCGCCGAACACATTGATGTTGACACTCTCGACCGGCTCACTGGAGCTGCTTGAATCGGGAAAAGTTTTTTCAATTGAAATGCTACTTATGGTGATGCTGCCGGCCCCGGTGGCCTGGATGGTCAGGTCAACCGGCTTCTGGCTCTCGCCCTCCTGAAAGCTCAGGCTCCCGGGCGAAACCGAGAGCTCAGCATTAGCGCCGGATCTTATTAAAACCCCATCCGAAAATACTTCAGCACTGGTTTCATCTAACGGCAGATATTCTGCCCATACTTTCACCCTATATTGAACACCTAAAACAAGGTTTTCATTTATTGTAACCTGAGTAGGTGGTAAAGTCGGATATGTGCTTGATAAAGTTTTATCAACTCCATCAGATATTTCCTGCCAACCGGAGCCTTCGTTTTTTTCTAGATCAGCGTAGTACCGCAGTGTATCACCGACTGATGGTGTTTGCCCTGCGCTATTCCAGTCGATTTGGTTCCAGTTTGCGGTGTAACTGAAAGTATAGGTTGAGTAATCAATATCGCTCCCGGAGCCGTCATTCACCTGTGTTGGAGCATCTAAGGCAAGTAGTGGAACTGAGGGGAACCACAGAACCAGAAGACCCAAGAGAAGATAAAAAAGTATCTTAGGTCTCGGTTTCATTTTTTTCTCACTTACATATTACACTAATGTAATTGTACCACGCATAGAGGGTATTTCAAGATTTTTACGCACTTTTCAAAAAACAAGCGGCGTTTATCTGTTTTTATTGTATAGAGTTGTTAAGAGACTAAACCAAATAGATCTATTGTAAACCTTACTTATATAATTAAATTTCATCCCCGGCGAAAACTCTCACCAAGCAAGTAGAAGGCTACAGTGGCCTGTGACCAGCGCCTTCCTTCCCCGCTACTGGTACCCCTACCGGTACCAGACTCCAGCCGAGAGAGTCAGATGCCCCTGGAGTGTCTGGATAATATGTGTAATGCCGGTATCACGCCGACCAGTTTGATCTCCAGCGATGCCGGGGTCATCACCGTACCACTCCTGGGTCTGCTCGGTGAGCGCCCGCAGATACAGCAGCCCGCCGCTCAGACTAACATAAGACTGGTACTCCGGGGTTCCCGGCCAGCGGTAGCTCAGTGACAACTTACCCTCAACACCGCCGCCAAAGCCCGCTGCAGTAGAGAGCTTGTTTCGCAGCACATGATCGTCACGGTCCATCACGTACATCAACTGGGGCAGCAGGCTGAGGTCCAGCTCGAAGCTCGGATACGGCCGCCAGCGCACTACCCCACCGACAGCTAAGCGATGGTACAGCACGGTGTACTCCAGGGCGAGCAAGTCCGAGTTCATTACACCGATCGCATATACATAATCATCGTCGACCGGCGGGCTGGGATCCTGCACATACTGCCAGCCGCTGTAGCCCAGGGCATCCTGGCTGATATACTGAAATGCATATTCGAGACTACCGAAGAAACCGGCCTCCCGGGCCGTAAAAAGCCGCTTTTCAACTCCCGCCTCGGCCTCGAAGAAAAACATCTCGGCCTCCGACTCGGTGTAGCTGAATTTAATCGGCGGCACATCCTCTACCACATACCAGTCATGATCTTTCAGGAGGCCCCAGGGGCCGCTGAGCGCTGTGCCGGCTGAGAGATTGAAGCGCCACTCCTCCCGCCCACGTCTCAGAACAGCATATTCCCCGCTTACCCCCAGCACGAGAGAATTCAGAGGAAACTCAAGCCGGCTCTGAACACCGGGGGCCTGAAGTATATACTCGGTAGATCCGAGCACTACTCTGGTATAGGGCTCAACAGTGAACTGAGATCCCCTTCCCTCGCCAGTTCGATTGGTTTGGGCTGTTAGTTCGGATGGAATTGCGACCAGCATGAGCAAAAAGCTGATAATATGCAAGTAAGCCACTCGTTTCATCCCTATTCGGCCTCCAGTCTCTTTATTTTATGAAAGTACTAATCTTTACTCCGACGGGTCAAACACAGCTCACAGTTCAAAGCATCCGAGAATCATGCCCTTCATAGGATCTTTTCAATCAGATTTCAAAAACGGAACCGGTTTTATTGTGAACATAACGCGGAGTAGCCGCCCTCAGTAGATCCATCGCCGCCCGACCGCTGCTTCCTCCTCTTATCTATTATAAAATATTTAACACAAGAAAGTTAGAACATATTTCTCCATCCATAAGGGAATTAAATAAATTTAAAATTCTTGACAGCCTGCCGACCACAACTTAAAATAATTCAGCATCGAATTTTACATGGACAAAAGGAGTGTTAGTAATGAGTGCTGAGAAGAAACCAAGAGAACAACTGGCGAGCAGGTTAGGATTTATTCTGCTTACAGCCGGTTGTGCAATCGGTTTGGGGAATGTGTGGCGGTTCCCCTATATTACCGGTGAGTACGGCGGAGCAGCCTTTGTATTGATCTACCTAGTGTTCCTCTTGATCCTGGGGCTACCGATTATGGTAATGGAGTTATCCATCGGACGAGCTGGACGATATAACATTGCCGGATCTTTCAGAGCCCTGGAACCAAAAGGATCAAAATGGCATATCTACGGATATCTGGCCATCCTAGGTAACCTCATCCTAATGATGTTTTATACCACTGTCGCCGGCTGGATGTTAGCCTACTTCTACTTCACACTGAAAGGTGATCTGGCAGGTTTGGCCCCCGATCAGGTGGGCGCATTTTTCGGCGGCTTTCTCTCGCAGCCCGGCAGCATGCTCTTCTGGATGTTTCTGACCGTAATCCTGGGTTTTGCCATCTGTTCAATCGGCCTGCAGAGGGGAGTTGAGAAAGTCACCAAATTCATGATGTCGGCCCTGGTAGTTATTCTCGTAGTTCTAGCTCTGCGGTCAGTAACCCTGCCTGGTGCCGGTGAAGGACTCAGCTTTTACCTGAAGCCTGATTTCGGAAGACTCGCTGAAGCGGGTCTCTGGGAAGCCGTATACGCTGCAATGGGTCAGGCCTTCTTTACCCTTAGTCTGGGTATCGGAAGCATGCTGATTTTCGGTAGTTATATCGGCAAAGATAGATCGCTGACCGGGGAATCGGTCAATATTCTCGTGCTCGACACCTTTGTCGCCTTAGTTGCCGGACTCATTATTTTCCCGGCAGTGTTTGCCTTTGGTCAGGATCCCGCCCAGGGACCTGGACTGATCTTCGTTATTCTGCCGAATATCTTCAACAACATGGTCGGCGGCCGTCTGTGGGGTACCCTCTTCTTCCTGTTCATGAGTTTTGCCGCTATGACTACGGTTGTGGCCGTATTCGAGAACCTCATGGCCTTCACTATGGATGAAT
>JAASTM010000218.1 GCA_021767325.1 Spirochaetales bacterium | reverse complement strand
TATGCCGGCCGCCGGCGGCGGCTAAAGAGCAGCCGGTCTCCGGGGATTTTGCTTGCCTTTAATCTCAGTGTATATTAGTTTCACTATATGAGTAATATGAGAAGCTTTAGACAGGCCCTTATCGTGCTGGTGTTCCTGACGGCGGCATTCACCGTTTCCGCTCAGGAAGAGATGAATTTGAGCAAGGTGGAGCAGATGTTCTACGACTCCGGTTTCGGAGTACTGAAGCAGACTACCGCTGCACCCGATTTCACCGTACAGACCCTCGAAGGCCAGACCGTAAGTCTCTCCGACTACCGGGGAAAAGTGGTCTTGCTCAACCTTTGGGCTACCTGGTGCCCGCCCTGCCGCGAGGAGATGCCCTCGATGCAGAGCCTCTACGATGACCTTGAAGACCGGGGATTTACAATATTAGCAGTGGCAGCCCCCAACCCCCCGCGGGAGACCCGTGAGAAGATCGAAAACTTCATCCGAGAGGGAGAGTACAGCTTTCCCGTCCTGATCGACTCGGAGTATAAGGTGAACGGAATATACGGGACCGGTAGTATCCCTACCAGCTGGGTGGTTGATACGGAAGGAAATCTGGTGGCTAGACTGGTTGGCGCCACCGATTGGACCGCCGAACCGATTGTCTCGGCATTCGAAGAGTTACTGCCGTAATTAGCCGATTGGAGCCAGCCCTATGAGAACCGGA
The DNA here is from genome assembly GCA_021767325.1 of Spirochaetales bacterium. The sequence continues at coordinate 4,482 of JAASTM010000218.1, read as the reverse complement.
TTGAAACGCGGCCTTTTGCTGGTACTGCTCGGTACTGTGCTGTTAATGCCGCCGGTGTATAGCCAGCTCAACAATCTCGAAATTATTGAATCACCGGGTTCCAGTGGAGGAACTTCCGGATCGGTATCAGAATCGGTATCCGATTCTCTATCGGGTAACCAGACCGCCCCGCCGGAGGCGGACGTGGAGGCCCAGAGCGATGCCCTCGTTCTGGACCAGACTGGAACCGGCAGCTTCACGGTTACATTTTTCTTTCCTGAAGGGTTTCATCAGACCAAGCAGGAGGAATTCTTTACCGTTAGTGCGCCCGAAGCCGCACCCCTGGCCGTGACAAATGTGAATTATCCCGAAGGGATGCGTGAGGATGGAATCATCAACTACTACGGCAGCGCCTCCCTGGAAGTAGAAGTGAGGGCCCGGGAGAGTATCAGCGCCGGTGAATACCGCATACCCTTCACCGCCACGTATCAGCTCTGCGATGAGGCCGGTACCTGCTTTTTTCCTCAGGACGCAACGACTCTGATCACACTGCAGGTTCCGGAGGATGTGGCCGCTGCTGACGGGACTTCAGGCGGGATTTTAGACGGGGCAGCCGCCTTAGCCGGCACCTCCGCAGGCGATGGGTCTTCAGGCGGGGCGGGAGCAGTCGGGCTGTTTACTCTCCTGCAGTATCTGCTGTTTGCCCTGGTGGGCGGACTACTGCTCAACGTGATGCCCTGTGTGCTGCCGGTGCTCTCGATCAGGGCCCTGAATCTGGTCAAACAGAGTACCAACAGCCGTTCAGAGATTTTTAAGGGCTCACTGTTTTACACCTTCGGGGTACTGGCCTCACTGCTCATACTGGCTGCCGTGGTGATCGCGCTAAAACTGTCGGGAGAACTGGTCGGCTGGGGTTTTCAGTTTCAGAACCCGGCTTTTGTAGTTTTTCTGATAGTAGTCGTGTTCGTCTTTGCACTATCTCTGTTCGATGTATTCGTGTTTCAGGCCCCGACAATGAACGCTGCGGTTCAGCGGGCCAGCCGCAAAGGGTATGTGGGCTCCTTTTTCAACGGTATCATCGCCGTTCTGCTGGCAACCCCCTGCACCGCCCCGCTGCTCGGGACCGCCCTCGGCTTTGCCTTTTCCCAGCCGCCGTATATCATTGTATCGATCTTCACCATGGTGGGAATCGGGTTTGCACTGCCCTTCCTGCTGATCGGTATTAAACCGGCGCTCATCCATAAACTTCCCAAACCGGGCCCCTGGATGAACACCTTCAAGGAACTGATGGGCTTCGTTCTGCTGGCCACCGTTATCTATTTACTGAGTATCCTGCGATTTCAGATTAGCTCCGAGCAGATGATACAGGTGCTGTTGTTTCTGTTGATTCTCGGATTCCTGCTGTGGGGGTACGGAAAAGCCGCATCTCCGGCTGCGAGCCGCAAAAGGAAGTGGATTATTTTGGCGGTATTTATTATACTGTCGGTGTCGGCCGCGGGCCGGTTGCTTGAGTTCGATAGCGGCCCGGACACACAAAAAACGGCGACAACCAGGGAAGGATGGGAACAGTTTTCTGCAGAGAAGCTGAAGGAGTATCGTCAGGCAGACACACCGGTTTTGGTGATATTCTCCGCAAAGTGGTGCACCGTGTGCAAACTGAATGAGCAGACAGTCCTGCATACCGATCAGACTAACCGCCTGTTCAGAACTCAGGATGTAAAGGTGCTCTATGGAGACTACACGAATAAAGACCCGGTCATAGAGGAGTGGATACGTTCATACGGAAGAGCAGGTGTTCCTGTATACGCCTATTATCCAGCCGGTGAAGAGTATACCCTGCTGCCGGAAGTACTTACGTTTCAGATTTTGAAGAATGCCCTCAGCCCATCCTCCTGATATATATGTAAGGAGGAAGTTTCCGATGCAAGGACTTGATACCGTACCAAAAAGAATCCGCTCTACCGCCGGGCGCCATCCTGAACTGACAGCTCTAATGGCTAAGAATGCCCAGGGTGAATTCGAATCGACAAGCTATAAGGCATTGTATGAACAGATAAAGCAGTGTGCCGCCGGCTTGGCCTCTCTCGGGATTACCCGCGGAGACCATGTGGGCATTATTTCTGACAACCGAAAAGAGTGGATAATAACCGATCTGGCCTTGCTCGGCATAGGTGCGGTAGATGTACCGCGGGGTTCCGACTCGATGGCGGATGAAGTGGGCTACATACTGGGACACGCCGAGTGTTCGGTCACCTTCGCAGAAAACGGCCCGCAGGCGGACAAGATTCTATCAAAAAAAGAGAGTCTGCCGAATCTCAAGACCCTGATACTGTATGATGACTCGGCTCCCCTGGAATCAGAGTTCAAGGATCAGGTAAAGGTACTCTCTTTCGAAGACATCATGGCCAGCGGCCGCGAGGAGTATCAAAAAGACACCGATTTTTATGATCGTGAAGTCGACAAAGGCAGCAGTGACGATCTGGCCACTCTGATTTATACCTCCGGCACTACCGGTGAACCGAAAGGGGTCATGCTTACCCACCGCAGTTTCACTTTTCAGGTAGAACGGGTCTATGATCACCTGCACATTCAGCCCGGACACATCTTTCTAAGTGTACTGCCCATCTGGCATTCATTCGAACGCGCAGTGGAGTACATCGTATTGAACATTGGTGCGGCCATCGCGTATTCGAAACCGATCGGTTCGGTGATGCTGCCGGATATGCAAAAGGTTCAGCCGCACTGGCTTACCTCCGTACCCCGTATCTGGGAAGGTATTCGCAGCGCCATCTACCGTAATATGAAGAAAGAGGGCGGAGTGAAACTGGCAATGTTCCGCTTTTTTGTTGCGGTAGGCGAGATGTACGCGACCTTCTTCAACATGTTTACCGGGCGTCTGCCCGATTTTACCCCGCGCTATCACATACTCGATAAAGTAGTTGCGTTTATCCCGATGCTTATTCTGGCCCCTTTCAAGTTTCTCGGTTTTGCGCTGGTATTCCGTAAAATCCAGGCCAAACTGGGCGGACGATTTATCGCCGGCATTTCCGGTGGCGGGGCGCTTCCGACGCATGTAGACCGCTTTTTCTACGGCGCGGGCATCAGTCTGCTGGAGGGCTATGGCTTGACCGAAACCGGACCGGTACTGGCTGTGCGCAAACAGAAGCACCCCGTATTCGGCACCGTAGGCCCGCTGCTGAAGGATATCGAACACCGGGTAGTAGATGCGGATGGAGTCATTCTGCCGGAAGGCCGCAAGGGAACCCTCTACGTCAAGAGCGAGCAGCTGATGCAGGGCTACTACAAGCAGCCGGAGAAAACCGCAGAAGTACTGCAGGACGGCTGGCTGAATACCGGTGATATTGCAATCTTTACGCACAGCGGCGAGTTCAAGATTCTCGGACGCACCAAAGAGACGATCGTGCTGATGGGCGGTGAGAATATCGAACCAGTGCCCATCGAAGACAAGCTGAACGCCTCGGAGGCGATTCAGCAGGCCATGGTGGTGGGTCAGGATCAGAAATTCCTGGCCGCCCTGATCGTGCCCGAAATGAGTAAACTCGAGGAGTTTGCCCAGTCGAGCGGTATCACCTATGTGGACCCGGAAGAGCTGCTGAGCAATCCGGAGATTCAGGAGTACGTGCACAACGAAATCCAGAGTCAGGTAAACCCGAAAACCGGTTTCCGGCATTTCGAGTGTGTATTCCGCTTCAAACTGCTGCCAAAGCCGTTTGAGATCGGCAAAGAGCTGACCCATACTCTCAAGATCCGCCGCGAAGTGGTGTATCATGAGTACCAGCATGAGATAAACGAGTTGTTCAAGTAGCTTGAAATCTTCACCTGAAATCAAGTTATTTTCACCCGATTACATGGGGCGCTTTGTAGAGCGCCCCAATCGTTTTTCAGTCATCATAGAGCCGGGGCGAGACGGGCCTGAAGCCATAGCCGGAGACAAGTCCGGGCGTATAAAAGCCCACTGCGCAAATCCAGGCCGGCTCCAAGAGCTCCTCACTCCGGGAGCTGAGGTAATCCTCGAAAAAAGTCCCGGGACCCAGCGGAAAACCGCTTGGACCCTGGCGGCGGTTCTGTTTCAGGGAAAAGTAGTGCCGCTCATCTCGGTCAGAGCGAACCGAATAGCCGGGTCACTCGTTCTGCCGGCTCTGTTTCCCGAAGCTGTGAGCCTGCGTCCCGAATACAGCATAGGGAACAGCCGCTTCGATTTTCAGGTCGATATGCCGGGTAATCGCCGGGCATTGATCGAGGTAAAGAGTTGTACCCTCAGCGCAGAAGGCCGGGCGATGTTTCCCGATGCACCCACCGAGCGTGGTCTACGGCACATCCAGCATCTTGCCGAGATAAGCGAATCGAATCCTGAGACTGAAGGCCATGTAATTTTTATGCTCCACCATCCCGATACCCTTCGCTTTACTCCCAATATTCATACCGATCAGGAGTTCTCAGTAGCCCTGAAGCGTCTGTCCCGTCGCCTGCACCTGCATGCGG
>JAASTM010000217.1 GCA_021767325.1 Spirochaetales bacterium | reverse complement strand
GCTGATCAACTACTGTGTAAAGGCGCTTGCTCAGTCGATGACCATCAACATAATGGTGGCACTCGCCCGCCAGATTATCCCGCACTACGACCTGCATCAGAAAACAGGTATTCCCCGTAGTGTAGCTATTCCCAATATTACCGCCGCGCAACAGATAGTGAAGGACATAATTGCGCATCAGGCCTTCCTCGATTTCGTGTTGCTGCTGGTCAAGACCAGTGATCAGGGATATATGGGGCGCCGCTACGCGATTCCCTATCTCCGCCAGCTCATCAATGGGGTTATCGATCAGGGATATATCTACGATTCGGCCAACGATATGTTTGTCGAAAACCCACAGCTGCGCAGAACCCGCAACTGGGGAACCCTGAAGGACGGCCATTCCTACAATTTCGCACTGCTGAGGCTCGATATTGCCGGGAACTCCCGGTTGGTAAAAGAGTGTGATGAGAGCACCATCGAATCATCCTATAATGATCTGCGCGAAATCGTTCAGCTGGCAGTAAAAAAGCGCAATGGCCGGATGTGGGGCTGGGATGGGGACGGAGGCTTGGCCGCCTTTTTTTACGGCAACAAGAATCAGAGCGCTGTGCTCTCCGGTATGGAGGTTCTGCACGAGCTGTTCATCTACAACTATACCCGCAATCCGCTGAGCCGGCCGCTGCGGATTCGGACGGCGGTACACAGTGGACCAATGGAATATTCTGAAAACGAAGAGGATATTCGTTCAGCTGAAATCGTGAAGCAGGTTGAGGAATTAGAGCACTCCTACACCAAGGCGGGCAGTCTCTCGCTCAGCGAGGTGGTTATGGCGATGCTCGATCACCTGCTTTTGAGCCAGCTCGAAGAGAAAAAGGTGCGCGGACACCGCAAATTCTATGTATACAGGTCCACCTTATGACAAAAGTAGTACTGGTCTCGGATGATAAGCAGCTCAAGTCTGCTTTCAGGCCGATTTCAAAAACCAAGCAGTACCGATTCGAGCACATTACCTGGGAAGAGTGGCGGGGACGTGCAAACGAGTCTAACAATCAGCTGTTTTACTTTGACATCGCCGAGCTCCCGGAGGATGAGTTGAAGCGCCAGCTGAGTAAAACTCAGCAGCTGCACTCACCCTGGGGGATTATCGATAATTCCGGCCGAGTAGAAGATGTTGCCCATCTGTTTCATATAGGATGTTGCGATTATGTAAATAGTGAACGCCTCGGAACAGTGAAAGTCAGGCGGATCCGGCAGGTGCTCGATTTCCATGCACAGCACCGGGAGACCGCCGCGGAAGAGCCTGTGCAGAAACAGGGGCACAGCTCGCAGGCTGCACCGCCGGCACTAAGCTGGAAGCAGGTGGTTTCCGGCAAGGAATATACCTTCTGTTTTATGTATATCGAGCTGCTTCCATCGAAGGAGTGGAGTAAAAAATCCGGGGCCAGCCACCAGGAGCAGATGCAGACTGCGTTTCACGACCTGGTCGAAAGCCGAATTTCTTCGTTCCAAGGCCGCATATGGATGTGGAACGAGTGGGGCGGAGTGGTATTGTTTCCTTATGACGGGAAGAGATCTGAGGTAATCGTTCTGGCTACCCGACTGCTGTTGAACCGGGTCATCCTGAGTATCGAGGGTGGACCTTTCCAGACCTTGATTGATTATAAGATTGCCCTGCATCTCGGCTCGACTCCCTACCAGGAACGTGGTAACACCGGAAAAATCGTATCCGATGATGTAAACTATATTTTCCATCTGGGTGGAAAATACGCCGAACCCAATCGAATATACCTCACCGCACGGGTTCGCGATGCAATTGACAACGATATAAAGACTATTCTGGAACCGGATGGTGACTTCGAGGATAAATCGATTTATATTCTCGACTCTCCCTTTTCTCGTTAGCACGTAGATACAATTTATTTGACTCGGCCAGCTTTTCCTTTGTATTTTGGCAGTAGGATGAAGGAGGAATCGATATGATAAATCGAGACCAGATTGAGTCGTTGATGAGTTATCGAAACGATGAGCATCCAGTGGTTAGTATGTATGTAACCTCTGAGTTACCCAAAAAGTTTAGAGCTAAGCTGAATTCGATGGTAAGAGGGAAGATCAAAGAGCTGAATGATTCTTCCCGCTTCTCTTCACAGGAGGTAAAAGGCCTCGAAACCCTGTTAATAAAGATGGAAACTGTCTTGAAAGAACGGACCAACCGTTATGAAGGCACCAAAATGATTGCTCTTTTTGCCGATACCAGCGGTTTCTGGGAAGAATTCGAGCTGCCGGTGGAGTATCCGAACCGGGTAGTCATTGATCCGGAGCCGTATACCCGACCTCTTACGGCGGTGCGCGACCAGTTTGCCCGCTTTTGTGTACTGGTAAGCAACTCTCACAAAGCCGTCGTATATGCACTCAGCGCAAAACAATTAGCCGAAGAGAAAGAAATTTTTACTGAAGAAGAGATGGCCCCCGACACCGATGAAGCACTGCAGGGATTCGGTGAGCAGCGGCATGAGAGAAACGAGCGGGACCATTTATATAAGCATATAAAGAAAATTGCCGAAACAGCTTTTCAGGTATTCAGGAACGGCAGGTTCGACTATCTGCTGATCGGTGCGCCGAAAGACAAGGAGCTGCCTCTGCTGAAGGACAGCCTGCACAGTTACCTGCAGCGGCATTTAGTCGGCGATTTCAACGCGCGTCCCGACGAACCGAAGCAGGATATTCTCAAGAAAGCCAGTGCTGCCGCCGCAGAATGGGAGCGTCAGCAGGAAGAGAACCTGCTGCAGTCGATTGACTCCGAGTTATACGAAGGCGGCAAGGCGACTGCGGATGTAGGTCCCACTCTCAAAGCGCTGATGAACGGGCAGATCCACACCCTGGCGGTACAGGAGGGCTATGCCCGTCCTGGTTACGAATGCCCGAATGACTACTACCTTGATTTATCCAAGAAAAAGTGCCCCGTTTGCGGCGAAGAGCTGCGGCCGGTTGAAGATATTATAGACGAGATAGTAGAAGAAACCCTGCGCCAGAACGGCGAGGTTCACTATCTGCAATTTTATCCGGAAAAATTAGATGAAAAGGGTGTTGCCGCCCAGCTCCGGTTCACACTCTAAAACGTCAGTCTAAAGCCTCCGGTACCAAGCACTGGTAGATATTCGCACTCCCTGCTACCGCACGAAGAGGTTACTCGAGGCAAACTGGGGATCGCTGGTAGCGTTGATCCCCAGCTGTTTTAGTCCCGCCTCATCACCTGGAGTAGGTATGTGGGTCAGGTGGACTTCGCAGCCTTCGAGGTTCTTGAGCTCTTCCATTGCCCGGCGGGCGGACTCGTCGCTGGTGGCGCTGATGCTCAGAGCGATGAGTGTCTCCTCCAGGTCGAGGCTGATGAATTTTTTACTCAGAATATCACGCTTGAGGCCCCGGATCGATTCGATAATGGCCGGCGGCAGGAGATGTACCTCATCCTCGATTCCGGATAGCTCCTTGATGCTGTTGAGAATGAGACTGGAGGCGGAGTGCAGAATCGGGGCGTTGCATCCCGTTATAATTCGCCCAGAAGGAAGCTGAAGCGCAGCGCCGCAGTATACTCCCTCATGGCCTTTACCGTTCAGTTCCGCCCGTGCGGCTGCCTCACGGGCGGGCTGTACCACTTCTCTCCGCTCGGGTTCCAGTCCGGCTTCATCCATGATGAGCCGTATACGGTCTACCGTGTCCTGCTCCACCAGCCCCATGGCGTATTCGCATGAGTAGCGGAAGTAGCGGCGGATGATCTCATCTTCAGCGGCGCGGCGTACCACCGCATCGTCCACGATTCCGAAGCCCGCCCGGTTCACTCCCATGTCGGTCGGGGACTGGTAGAGCGTCTCTGCGCCGGTAATTTTTTTCAGAATCCTTTTGAGGAGGGGAAAGGCTTCGATATCCCGGTTGTAGTTTACCGCCCGGGTGTCATATGCCTCCAGGTGGAAGGAATCCACCTGGTTGTAGTCCTTCAGGTCGGCGGTAGCCGCTTCATAGGCGATATTGACCTGATGCTTCAGGGGGAGGTTCCATATGGGAAAGGTCTCGAACTTGGCGTATCCCGAGTGTGTTCCCCGGCGGTAGTCGTGGTACACCTGGGAGAGAGAGGTGGCCAGCTTTCCGCTGCCGGGGCCCGGGCCGGTGACTACGACCAGCGGCCGGGTGGTCTCGATATATTCATTGGCTCCATAGCCGGCGTCACTGACAATGAGATCGGCATCCGCAGGGTACCCGGCGGTCGGATGATGGGTGTAGACTCTGATCCCCCTGCGTTCGAGTTTGGTCTTGAAACGGAGTGCCGCCGGTTGCCCTGTAAACCGGGTAATGACTACCCCGCATATCGAGAGCCCGCGATCCCGCAGATCGTCGATCAGCTTCATTGTATCGTCGTCGTAGGTGATACCGAAGTCAGCGCGCACCTTGCCTTTTTCGATGTCTCCGGCATAAATGCAGACAATGATCTCCGCTTTATCTTTCAAGCGTTCGAGCAGCCGTATCTTTGTGTTGGGATCGAACCCCGGCAGCACCCGTGCGGCGTGGTAATCGAACATGAGCTTGCCGCCGAACTCCAGGTAGAGCTTGTTGTTGAATCTCCCTATCCGCTCGAGGATCGCTTTGGCCTGTTCTTCCAGGTATTTCTCGTTATCAAATCCTGTCTTCATTATTTTATATCCAGGATTTAAGCCAGTCCGCCGATTCATGCATCATCGCTTCGGTGGTCTGGTGCCCGGTATCTTTAAAAGTTTTTAAGCGCAGTCGTTCCGGCTGTGTGTACTGGTGCTTTAACTCGGTAAAGAAATTGCGCACTTCCATAATGGGCATAATCGTATCGTCTTCTGCGTTCAGCATGAGGATGGGAAAATCTCTCAGTTTTCTGACCTGCGGAAGGGGTTGAGAGGCCTTTACCCGATCAATTTTGGTCTGGGAATAGGCGTTGTAAAAATCCGGGTTTTGTTCGAGGCTGTTATCGATAATACTGCCGAAGTTGGGAGTAGAGATGATGCTTACCCCTGCTTTTATTCGGCCGGTACCATTGCGTGCTAAGTATTCATACAGAATCATTCCGCCCATCGACGTGCCGGCCACCCCGCAGCGGGAGCTGTCGACAACCGAACTCTGGGAATAATGCTGAATCAGCGAGTCGAGCTCGGCGGCCGTTTCAGTTACGATATCGAACAGAAACTCCG
>JAASTM010000216.1 GCA_021767325.1 Spirochaetales bacterium | reverse complement strand
CGAACCACGTAATGAAGAAGGCCTGTGGAGTACTCTCCTTCAAAGGTAACTTGATCGTTTCTTTCACCAGTGTAATCGAGAGCAGAGAACTGGAGCGAATTTTCTTTACACATCTCACCGGACAGGGAGTGCCGGTGAGCATCGAGGAGTTGACGTAATGCCGATATGTAAACGGTGCGGAGTCCAAGTCGAACCGGAGTATACGCAGTGCCCTTTGTGCGGGTCTGGGATAGATGCGAACGGAGGGCGGACAGACAGCCGGCCGCAGGCCGAACCCGGCAGCATTCAGGACATAGACAACCGGGAGCTCGACGAAAACCATGCGGCTATCGAAGCTCATGATGCTAAAGTGCGGCTGCTGTTTCATGAGGTGGTCGGGTTTGTTGCACTGGCCGGAGCGGTGGTGGTGTTTGCCACCGATTTCGCGTACGGAATGGACATCGGCTGGTCCCGAATCCCACTGATATCGATTGGGTATGTGTGGCTGACAATTTTTATGATACCGCGACTCAAGCGTAAGCCCTACCTGCTGGTAGTGGCGGAGATTCTGCTGCTCGGGGCATACCTGTACGGGCTGAACAGCTTTACCGGCGGACCGGGCTGGTACTGGGGCATCGCCTTTCCGATCGTAGCCTCCTGCGGTATTCTTCTACTGCTGAGTGTACTGGTAATCCGCATATTCAAACTCTCGGTTATGGGGGGATTGGCGGTTGGTTTAGTTGCCGCCGGGCTGTTCACCCTCTGTATCGACGGCCTTCTGAAGCTCTATTTTCAGCAGCAACTGGGCTTCAGCTGGTCGATTGTAACTGCCGCCTCTGTCATACCGCTGATCGCATTTCTGGTGAGTTTCGAGAAGCGCCTGAAAAAGCGCGGCTCCAACCTGCAAAAACACTTTCACGTGTAAATTAGGGGGATGTGCACATGAAGAAGATGGGAGAGATGCTCGTCACGACTGATCCGTTCGAGGAGATCGTGATGGGGAATACCGCTCTGGTGCGGGCAATGGTTGAAGCGGGAACCGAGGTAGTGAGCTCTTATCCCGGCTCTCCGACCCCGGAAATCGGGGCAGCCATTTTGTCGATTGAAGAGGATCAGCGTCCGTTCTACTTCGAATTCTCGGTAAATGAGAAGGTGGCCACTGAGGTAGCCCTCGGTGCCTCCTTGAACGGGCACCTTTCCACCGTTTTTTTCAAGAGTGTGGGCCTGAATGTAGCTGCCGATGCCTTTGTGCAGCTGCCCCTTATGGAGCTGATAGGCGGAATGGTGGTGATCCTCGGGGACGATCCCGGGGCCAATTCGTCCCAGAACGAGCAGGACAACCGCCATTATGCACGGATGGTTTACGCTCCCGTATTCGAGCCGGGGAATCCGCAGGAAGCTTACGAGATGTACTTGGAAGCGGCCAAAGTCTCGAAAGAGATGCAGATGCCGGTTATTCTGCGGCTCACGACACATGTCTGCCATGCCAAAATGAAAACTTCATTCGGCGCATACCAGCGGCGATCCATAAGTACCGCCGCCGAGTTCGATCCGACCAACGGCCCCTACATTCCGCTTACCGATCTGGCCCTCGATATGAAGCGTCGGGCTCTCACGCGGCGCTCACGTATGGAGGAGCGGGGAGAGAGCTCCGAGTTTCACTTACTCCGGGAAAATGGAAACCGCAGCAAGGGCATTATCACCAGCGGGCTGCCGTATTATTCGCTGCTGGATGTACTCGAAGCAGAGGAATCCTGCGGCGGCGAGGGGTGTCCGGATATCCTCAAACTGGGGCTCACCTATCCCGTTCCCCGCCTTAGAATCGCAGAGTTCTGCCGTGGCCACGAGACTGTGCTCGTACTCGAGGAGCTGGACCCGATTCTGGAACAGGAAATCAAGGCGATTGCCTTCGATGAAGGGATTTCGGTACAAATCCTGGGAAAGCAGCACGCCGAAGATTATATCGGCGAGCTGCATCCGGCCAAAATTCGCCAAATACTACAGCGCTATTGGCCGGAACTGCTGTCCGCCGCAGATACCGGTTCCGCTTCGGAGAGTGTGGCCGCCGGCGAAGGGGAGGCCGAAGTGAGTGTGCCGGGGCGTCCGGCGCAGATGTGCCCGGGCTGTGGACACCGCAGCGCTTTTCACGCAATTAAACAGGTGCTGGCCGATGACGACATTACGGTTGCGGATATCGGTTGTCATACCCTCGGCGCCCTCCCGCCGTACAAAATGGGACAGGCTCTGGTGTGTATGGGCCACTCTACCGGCACCGGATCGGGCTTGGCCCTGTTCAATGACTCGCGCCGGGTGGTGGCTTTTATCGGTGATTCTACCCTTTACCATGCCGGACTCCCGGGAATAGTAAACGCGGTGTACAACCAGCACAACCTGACTCTGATCATCATGGCCAACGGCACCACCGCCATGACCGGCCATCAGGAGCATCCCGGTACCGGCAAGACCGTGCATGGCAGTACCAGTAAAGTGCCGCTGCGTACCCTCCTGGAAGGACTGGGTGTACAGCACATCGCCGAAACCGACACGTATAACCAGCGCAGACTCGGGGAGCTGGTGAAGGAATCAATGGAAATGAATGAGTTCTCCGTGGTGATTGCCAGGCATCCCTGTATGCTGAAGTTTACCCGGGAACGGAGAAAACGGGGCGAAAGTATTCGGGCTCAGGCCAGAGTGGACAGCGATACCTGCCGCCATATTCACCACTGCGTGAGCCGCTTCGCCTGTCCCTCCTTTGTATTGCATCCGAACGGTGATGTAACGGTGAACCCGGATCTGTGTATCGGCGACGGTTCGTGCCTGCAGACTTGCCCGGTAGAGGCAATCTCGTTGGAGGGGGTGACAAGCGATGAAAACTAAAATAAAGCCGGTAAACATCCATCTGTGCGGCGTCGGCGGTCAGGGCATAGGGCTGTTGAGCGAAACAATTTTGAGGGCATATGACCATGCCGGACTGGCGGTACGGGCGGTGGATACCCACGGCCTGGCCCAACGGGGCGGTATTGTAAGATCTAACCTGCGGGTGGGTGAAAATGTTTTTAGTCCCCTGATCGAGAAGGGTCAAGCGGATATCGTGATGGCCCTGGAACGCACCGAAGCGCTGCGCGGCGCCATGGACTATGCCCGGAACGGTGGGCTGGTTATCTACTACGATGCGTATTGGCAGGCCCTGCCGGTTCGATTGGGAGAACACCGCGATGTCGAGGCTGGTGACCTCGAGAGCTTTGGCCGTACCAGGGATCTGCAGGTAGTGCGCGTTTTTAGGGACGATCTGCCCGATATTCGTATGCAGAATATGGCCCTGCTGGCGGCAGCGCTGGCACAGAAACTGCTTCCGTATCTGAAGAAAGAGCATGTGAAAGCGGCTCTGGACGATCTTCTGCCTAAGAAGATCCTGAAGGCCAATCAGGAGTTGTTCGACTTTCATTCTTGAGTTTTGCTGCTTGAGATTGCTTTCTCTGTTTTTCGCAGCTACACTATAACAGGTGGATATTCTCGAACAACGAAAGGAACATCTACTTACGACACTTCTGCGGGCAATGGCGTTGCTGGGTGCAGTGGCTTATGTGCCCAGCATCTATGCCTGTCTGCTGGAAGAACTCTACGGGCTGGCGGTTATCGATACGCTGGCGTATATCGGCATTATCTTTGCGGTCTTTTATCCGAAAACCAGTTATCAGGTACGCCTATTTCTCACCGTTGCCATCCTGCTGCTCGTCGGAGGGGCGGTATTCTTTTACACCGGTACCGAAGGGGCCGGGTATATCTGGCTGCTATGCGCTGTGGTTATTTCGGCACTTTTCGGGAGAATGGGTGCGGTTATTGCCTCAATTGCGATTTCCGAGGGTTTCATGATTCTATATGGAGTCCTATCTCATTTTCAGCTGATCGATAAAACCACCACCTTTGTCGGACTGCTGGCAATATCGGCCAACTTTCTGCTGATTGCAGTAGTTTTGTCCCTCATTACCATCAATCTCTTGAGGGTGCTCAAGGAGGAACTGGATGCCCGCGAGGGGCTGCTCAATTTTTTACATCATCGGGTGAAAAACAACCTGCAGACCGTTGAAAGCCTGTTGGCCCTCGAGCGAGGAGATTCAAAGGCCTATGACCGGCTGGCGGTGAGGGTGGCGGCTATCTCAGCGGCCAATGAACTGCTCATGGCCGATCCTACTAAGCCTACGGTCGATCTGTATGAGCTTCTGTGGGGAATGCTGCGGGCCGGAATCGATTCCTTGAAGGGCGAGGGGTTGGTGCTGCTGCCGCCCGAGAGGATTACCGAGATTTCGGTGGGTCTCGCGGATGTTGTCGAAAGCCTCAAACCCGAGGGGCCCCTGCAGATCGAGCTGAATACCCTGCAGTCAGAGGGCAGCCGGTCGTATGCGGTAATCGAAATACAAGTCGGAGGTTTGTACACCGTCTCGCCGCCGATAGAGGCGCTGTTGAGCAACGAGCTTCTTCCGCAGAACTGGCTCATTACCGATTCAACGAACAACAAGGTCCGCATATCGATCCCCTCCGGTCAATAGACAGTCACGAAAATCATCGGTCCGTAGTGAGTACTTCCTTGGCCCACTGCAGCTGCAGAAACAGCGCTCCGTCGCCTCCCAGATCGGGATGATGCTGTTTGCTGAGCCGCCGGTAGTTGCGGAGCACCGCCTGCACATCCGGCTGCGGCAGGCCGGCCCTTGCGGGTTCACCCTTGTTTCCCTGTTCAGGCAGACACTCCAGTACATATGCAGCCAGGACCCGCTCTGCGCTGCCCTCATCGAGGTTGCGGTATCGCTGCTGCAGATACTGCAGATGGGTGCGGAAGTGGTGCAGCCACTCCTCCGGGGTAAAGTCTACATACTCGCGCACCCGTTTTTTGGTGGTAGGAAACATGTACAGGGTCCATACCGGGAAATTATCGGCACTGTTGTAGTGTTGTTCAAACGCAGCCAGGAACTTGATGAACGAGAGTGTCTGCGGCGGCAGAGTACGCATTTTCGCGGCAATATACTGCATTTTCGCCTGCCGCTTCTGTTCCCGCTCCTGCAGGTAGTCCCGTTTTACTCTGAGAAAGAGCGGGAAGAAGGGGTCTTTGGGCAGGCGGTAGGTGATATAAAAGTTGTGTAAGAACTCGGGTTTGATGGTGGCGTGCTGCAGCAGGCTGTAGCAGCGGCGGCTGATGCGCAGCTGCTGCAGGCGGGGTGAAGT
>JAASTM010000215.1 GCA_021767325.1 Spirochaetales bacterium | reverse complement strand
GGCGAGGGGTATTTATACCCGCACGCCTACCGCGACCATTGGGTGGCCCAGCAGTACCTGCCGGCGGGTTTACAGGGCAAAATGTTCTACCAGCCCTCCGACCAGGGCTACGAGCGGGAGATCAGGGCCCAGGTAGCTCGGCGCCGGGAGGCCCAGCTCTCCGCATCTCTCTCGCAGGAGCACAGCGAGGTACTGAGTTACTCACCCCCCGACAGCCGGCGGGAACAGTGGATCAATCGGGTGGTGGAGAACCGCAGCGCAAGCCTCGAAGCCCTTCGCGCGGCAGTATTCGACCGCATCAGCCCCGCCCGCCACCACCGGATCTGCGTGGTTCCGGCGGATGACGGGATACTGGTGTGGGAAGCCCTGCGGCGGGTGCCCGAAGGCGGGGTGACCGGTCTGGTCTCATCAGCCGCCACCCTCGATATCCTGCGCCATTACGCCGACCAACTGGACGAAGTAGAGCGGCCCCTCCTGTTCCGTGAAACCCCGGAGCAGTATCTGGCTGCTCTGGAGGGCGTCTCAGATGCCGCTTCCGGGCCGGACGATAGGCCGGAAGATAGACAGGACGATAGACCGGACCGCTTCGAATTCGTTATCGGACGCAAC
This sequence comes from Spirochaetales bacterium, assembly GCA_021767325.1. The sequence continues at coordinate 4,588 of JAASTM010000215.1, read as the reverse complement.
TATACCAGCCGTATTGCTGACAAGCAGAGCGCCTTGCAGCCGCTGTACCGCCTGTTGGCTGAGGGCGGCCGGCTCCTGCTGGCCGAGGCGGTTCCGCTGCGGGCCCAGCGCCTGTCGGATCTAATCGCACAGGCCGGCCGCAGCCTGTCACCCGAGATGCACGCGGTGCTCGTAGCGGTGGAAAGCAAACTCTATACGGAGCGCCGCAGCGAGCTCCTGTCCTGGGACACCCCCGACCTGGAGGCCGGCGCCCGGGCGGCCGGCTTCGACGAGGTGGAGACGGAAAGCCAAACAGTCAAAGAGCAGCGCTACATCCGCAGTGCCGATATTCAGCGCTGGCTGGCCGCCGGTAAGTCGGCCGATACCCTTGGGGCCTACCTGCATGCGAGCTACCCCGCCGAAACCGCCGAACAGCTGATCGCGGAGCTGCAGGACCAGCTGAGTGAGCGAACCGTCGAATGGCACACGACTATCTGCTTTCTACACGCCCGGCGCTGAGCAGCTCAGCCGCGTATCAGGCCGGCCACGGCCCCGTTCGGCGGCCATTATTTTGAGGCTTTATTTCGTGCTTGGCTTGACAAAATTTAAAAAAATGTTCACATTACTTGCACACAATTGCGGTGGATATAGTTCAATGGTAGAGCGCCAGATTGTGGTTCTGGATGTTGCGGGTTCAAATCCCGTTATCCACCCCTAAGCGTCCGCGGACGCTTTTAGATGCGTCCGTAGCTCAGCTGGATAGAGCGCCGGACTTCGAATCCGTAGGTCGCAGGTTCGAATCCTGCCGGGCGTATTACATTATTATTTCATGGGCCGTTAGCTCAGCTGGGAGAGCAGCAGACTCTTAATCTGCGGGTCGAAGGTTCGATCCCTTCACGGCTCATATCTACCAAATCTACACGAGATGGGTTGACCATCTTAAAGATTTGTGTATAATCACTGCGAGAGTGGTGAAATTGGTAGACACGCTAGATTTAGGATCTAGTGCCGTTGCGGCGTAAGGGTTCAAGTCCCTTCTCTCGCAAAGGATTGCGACAATAAGTACCAATCCACCACAGAGTCTATGCGAGAGTAGCTCAGTGGTAGAGCTCCACCTTGCCAAGGTGGATGTCGCGGGTTCAAATCCCGTCTCTCGCTCTCAAAGGCGATCTGAGTCCCATCTCGGATCGCCTTTTTTTCTATACAGATACGAGGAGCGGTTTCCTAACGCTCGAAATTCGTGTATATTTTTAACTAATTCCTATAGTAAGAGGTAATTGAATGGTAACGCAAAAAGATGTGCAGAATCTTGAACACTCATCTGTAAAGTTGACGATTACGGTCGACGGGGCAGAAGCCCAGAAAAAATATGACGAATTGTTAAAGAAATATGCCAAATCCGCCCATATCAAGGGCTTTCGCAAGGGAAAGGTACCCCCGAAAATTCTCGAGCAGAAATACGGTGAGGGGATCCGCCAGGAGGCGACTATCGAAGTGATCGATGCCGGCCTGAAAGAGGCCCTCGAAGATGTAGAGCAGCAGCCCCTGCCCTACGCCCAGCCCCGGCTGGATGACGAAGAGAACATCGATATGACTCCGGGCAAAGACTTCACCTTCTCGGTCATCTACGATGTGTATCCCGATGTCGAAGTCGGCGAGTACAAAGGCCTGGAGGTAGAGGTTCCCGATGTGAAGGTACTCAAAAAAGACGAGAAACGCGAACTGGAAAACATTCAGGAACAGAACTCCATGGTGGTCGAAAAGCAGGGCGGCAAAGTCGAGAAAGACGACATCGTTACCATCGATTATGTAGAACTCGATGATGAGGGCAACGAAAAACCCGATACCTCCCGCAGCGACTTCGTGTTTACCGTCGGAACCGGCTACAACGTGTTCAAAATCGACGACGACATTCTCGGTATGCAGAAGGACGAAGAGAAGGTTATCGAGAAAGAGTTTCCGGAAGACTTCGAACATGAAGAGTACGCCGGCAAGGCAATCAAACTGAAGGTAAAAGTCAAAACCATCAAAGAGAAAGACGTCCCGGCCCTCGACGACGAGCTGGCCCAGGATGTGAGTGATAAATACGAAAGCCTGGAGGATCTGAAGAAGGACGTCCGAAAGCAGATGGAAGAGACCCTCGAGCAGAAGCTGCGCGAAACCAAGATCGAGAAGCTCTTTGACCAGATCATCGAAAGCTCCAGTATCGAGCTGCCGGAATCAATGATCGAAGCGGAACTGGACAGTTCCTGGCAGCGCTTTATTCAGCAGTCCCGCATCGGCGAGGAGCAAGTACTGCAGATCCTCGAAATGCAGGGTAAATCGAAAGAGGATATGATGGCCGAATGGCGTCCCAGCGCCGAGCGCAGTCTGAAGTTCCAGCTGCTGGTGGAGAAAATCCGCGAGGCCGAAGGCATCGAGGCAACCGACGATGAGGCCTATGAGGAGCTGAAGAAGCAGGCCGAGCAGGCCGGCCAGGATTACGAGGAAGTGAAAAAGCAGTACGAGCAAAACAACCTCATCGAGTACGTAAAAACCGATGTGAAGAATAGAAAACTCTTCGATTTTCTGCTCGAACAGTCGAAAATAAAGAAGGGTAAGAAAATGGATTACCTGGACTTTGTGCAGAATAATAATTAGTTTAAAGGGAGAGTCTAAAATTCGAGAGGATACTTCAATATGAATGAACAGAATAACACGCTGGTCCCCATCGTTGTCGAGCAAACCGGGGTTGGAGAGCGATCGTACGACATTTACTCCCGCCTGTTAAAAGACCGCATCGTCTTTATCGACGGAGAGATTATGGATGTAACCGCCGACCTGGTAGTGGCCCAGCTGCTCTTTCTAGAATCAATCGATCCGGAACGTGATATAAGTATATATATCAACTCGCCGGGCGGCAGTGTAACCGCCGGTCTGGCAATCTATGATACAATTCAGTACATCAAACCCGATATCCAGACCATCTGCATGGGACAGGCCGCTTCTATGGGCGCGCTGCTGCTGGCCAGCGGCACCGACGGAAAACGCTTCTCCCTGCCGAGTTCGCGTATTCTGATCCATCAGCCCTGGGGCGGCGCCCAGGGACAGGCCGTCGATATCGGTATTCGGGCCAAAGAGATCATCCGTCTGAAACAGCTGATCATCGAGTACTTTGCCCACCATACCGGCAAGCCGGAGGATACAATTGCCCGGGACACTGAAAGGGACTTTTACATGTCCGCTCAGGAGGCGGTGGAATACGGCATCGTCGACAATGTCTTAGTGAGGGATAAGAATGTCAAAGAACAGAAATGACGGAATGAAGGTATGTTCTTTCTGCGGAAAGAGCGCCGACCACGCCCGCCGGCTGATCGCCGGACCGGGTGTATACATTTGCGACGAATGTGTACATGTGTGCAAGCGCATCCTGGACGAAGAGGAACAGGTTGCAACTACCGAGTTTATGGAGGATGTCCCTACACCTCAGGAGATCAAAGAGTATCTCGACGAGTATGTAGTCGGGCAGAATCCGGCCAAAAAGGTTCTTTCCGTGGCGGTGTACAACCATTACAAGCGCATCGGTCACAAAGACCGGCTTGAGGACGGGGTCGAGCTGGACAAGTCGAATGTACTGATTACCGGGCCGACCGGTACCGGTAAAACCCTGCTGGCCAAAACACTGGCCCGTAAGCTGAAAGTTCCCTTCGCAATTGCCGATGCCACTACCCTCACCGAGGCCGGTTATGTCGGCGAAGACGTGGAGAATATCCTGCTCAAGCTGATTCAGTCGGCCGGCAACAATATTGCTTCGGCCGAGCGCGGTATCATCTATATCGACGAGATCGATAAGATCGCCCGCAAGTCGGAGAACGTCTCCATTACCCGGGATGTCTCCGGCGAGGGTGTACAGCAGGCACTGCTCAAGATCATCGAGGGCACGGTTGCCTCGGTTCCTCCCCAGGGAGGCCGCAAGCACCCGAACCAGGAGATGATCCGCATCGACACCTCGAACATCCTCTTCATCGTGGGCGGCGCATTCGTCGGCCTCGACCGCATCATCGAAGAGCGCACCAGCCATCATCCGATGGGCTTCGGTGCCGATGTACGGGCATCCAAAGAGAAAGACCTGGTGGAGCTGTACAGCTACATGCATCCCGACGATCTCATCAAATTCGGACTGATTCCCGAGTTCATCGGTCGTCTGCCGATTCATGTAACGCTGAATGAGCTTTCCAAAGAGGACCTGAAACGGATTATTGTAGAGCCGAAGAACTCCGTCATCCGGCAGTACCAGAGCTCGCTGAAGATAGACGGCATCGATCTGGTCTTCGAAGACGAAGCGATCGAAGCGATCGCCGAAAAAGCAATCGAACGGAAAACAGGTGCCCGCGGATTGCGCTCGATCGTCGAAGGCATCATGATCGATATCATGTTTGAACTCCCCTCCATCGAGGGCGAGAAACAGGTGGTTGTAAACCGCAGTGTAATTGAAGAGTCAACTAAACCGGAGATAATCTACAAAAAGAAAACTGCATGAAATTACCAGTACTCTCAAAAAGCGCTAAAAGAGAGCTCCCTCTAGTACCACTGAGGGAGCTCGTTGTTTTCCCACATATGGTAGTTCCCT
>JAASTM010000214.1 GCA_021767325.1 Spirochaetales bacterium | reverse complement strand
CGATGGCCGGGGTAATGCCGCCGTGGGAGGAGAGGAATTTGACGTTCAGGTTCTGATAACAGACAAAGGAACGGATAGCTTCAACCGCCCGCATTGTGAGGAACACCCCGTAACTGGCCATCAGCACAGTCCGCCCTTCGGCGGCCATGCCGGCGGCCGTGTCCACTGCGTTCAACTCCTGAATGCCCATGTTGAAATAGCGCTCAGGATACTTATCCCCGAACAGGTACGTATAGGTTGAATAGCCGATATCGGCATCGAAGACGATCAGTTCGGGATCGATTTCGCCGTACTCCACTAAACGGTCTGCAAATGCTCTTCTCGTCGGGACTTTTGCTGCTCTCAATTCCATGATTATGCCTCCCCTCGTATTTCTTTCAGTGCAACTTCATACTCTTCGTCCGTAGGCGGTTTTCCGTGGAAACGCCGCTGGTTTTCCATCAATCCGACCCCCTTGCCCTTGATCGTATTGGCAACGATGCAGACCGGTTTGCCCTTGAAGGCTTTCGCTTTTTCTATGGTCTCGAGCACCTGCGCCATATCGTGGCCGTCGATCTTCATGACCTCCCAGTTGAAAGCCTCGAATTTCTTGTCGATCGGATCCATCGGCATAATCCCATCGGTAAACCCGTCATTCTGCATGCGGTTGTCGTCGACAATGGCTACCAGATTATCGAGCTTATACTTATCGGCTGCTGCGGCGGCTTCCCAGATAAGCCCCTCCTGGATTTCCCCATTACCGAGGACCACATACACCGAATAATCCTTACGCATATACTTGCCTTCCAGGGCGATCCCGATGCTCTGCCCGAAGCCGTGGCCCAGAGACCCCGAACTCACATCCACGCCGGGGGTTTTACTGATGGGATGGCCCTGCAGGATACTGCCGAACTGCCGCAGGGTTTTGAGGGTTTCCACCGGAAAATACCCCCGCAGTGCCAGGCAGGTGTAGAGCACGGGACAGACGTGTCCTTTCGAAAGAATCATCCGGTCGCGCTCGGACCAGCGCGGATTTTTGGGGTCTATTTTGAGAATATCAAAGTAAAGCGCCGTCATTATGTCGGCTGCTGACATCGAACCACCAATGTGGCCGGATTTTGCGGTGTACACCATATCTACAATGTGATACCGCACCTCCCGGGCCTTCTGTGTGAGGAACTCGACCCGTTCGTCGAAACTCCTTCCGTCTTTGTGTGGCTGCATTTCAAACCTCCAGTTGCTGTAAAGTATATTGACTAAGAACCTGATACGCCGCCGAGTATTGCTCATCGACCTCCTCCGGCGCACAGCGTATCTCAACATCAAATGGCCCATGGTAGCCGGCCATACGACATGCATGAAAAAAATTGTCCCAGGGTATGGTTCCCATTCCCGGGCCCATCGACAGGTTTTCGTTACCCGAGTTATCCGATAGATGGGTACCGCAGATATATTTTCCGGCCTTCAGCGGAATCAGCTCGACTTTTTCCTTACAGGCCCAGGCGTGGCCGGTATCGAGGTTAAGGCCGATATAGGGTGCCCCCAGGGTTTCGGTCATGCGCAAAAAGCCTTCGCTGTTTCCAAGCAGCGATCCCGGCAGAATTTCCACTGCCAGGGTAAAACCGGCCTCCACCGCCAGGTTCCGCAGCTTATCCAGCGAGTCGAGGTAAAGCGACCAAAGCGCGGAGTACACCGGCCACTTCTTGTTCTGCGGCAGTTCGAACGCCGGCTGGGGGACAGTAATCACCCCGGCGGGATGGAGCTGCTCGGCGATCTGCAGCACTCTTCTGAACTCCGTGGTAAGATCGTTGGAACGAAGGCCGTCCGCCGACGCAAAGTAGAGCATTAAATGATGGGCGACGAATTGTGAAACCGTCAGTCCGGTATCCGCGAGGGCTGCAGAGAGTCGGCGGCAGGTGGGTTCATCCCAGTGCGCAAGCTGTGCCGGAGTAAAGGTTTCTAGCTGCAGGGCTTGAAAACCGGTCTCGTAAATCCTCTGCAGAGACTGTTCTATGTCAGTGGGAGTAAAATTCGGTGAAAAGAGTGACAAAAAGTATGCTGGTGATACACCAATCATTTGACCTACCTAATAATATTGTATACAATATTTATAACACAATATACATCAGCTGTCAATAAAAGGAGGGCTTAGGATGAAGAAAGGGCCGATTATTATCTCTCTGGCACCGGTCGGTGCGTGGCCAGCGCTTGGTATCCACTCGCCATACATTCCGGAAGAGGTTGCACAGGATATACGGCGCTGTGAGGAGGAAGGGGCCACGCTGGTTCACCTGCATGTGCGCGATGAGAAAGGTGCGGCGACTACCGAGATGAGTGTCTTCAATGCAACGGTTGAAGCTCTCCGAAAGGATTCCTCCCTTATTTTGCAGGGGTCCACCGGCGGGGTAGAGGGATTGAGCGCGGCCGACCGCTGCGTGGTGCTCAGCAATGGGGCAGTTGAGATGGCCTCCCTGAACATGGGATCGACCAACTTTTTCGGTGGGGTCTATGTGAACTCTCCTGACGACATTCGCTACTGGGCCGGTGAAATGCAGGTGCGGCGGATAGTCCCCGAACTGGAGCTCTTCAGCCTCACTATGATTCCGGCTTCGCTCCGCCTGCACGCCGAGGGTATCCTGGAGGCACCGCTACGCTTCAGTCTCTGCATGGGGATTCCCGGGGCGATTCCACCTGACCCGCACTTCATTTATATGGCCGCCGCACTCATCCCGGGTAATGCCGTCTGGGGGCTTATGCTGCATGGGCGCACCGAACCGAGTCTGGTAGCGACGGCTCTCGCGCTGGGTGCCCGCTGGATACGGGTGGGCTTCGAGGACAGCCCCTGCGATGTGTATGGCACACCGGCCCAGCGGAACTCCGAGCTCGTTGCGGCTCTGCGTGACTATATCATTCGCCTGGGCTATGAGATTGCCGATGTATCACAGGCACGGGAACTGCTATGTCTGAACACCTGAGCCTGGTGAAAAGGGTAGTCGGAGCACGGGTTGGGGTACGAGGGGGCGCCAGGTTTCTTTACAGAGTCTTGTGTTTTGAATACAATATCATAATACTTATAACTACAGGTAGGATCGATGGAAAAGCTCCAATATGAAGATTTACCGCTGAAAGTGTACAAAGCCCTGAAGGATATGATCCTACGCGGAGAGCTGAAAAGCGGACAAAAATTGCAACAGGAGAGCCTGGCCGAACAGCTCGGAGTCTCGAGGACTCCTTTACTCACTGCGTTTAGCAAATTGGAACGAGAGATGCTCATTGAGATTCTCCCGCGCAAAGGAGCCTATGTACGCCACTTCTCGAAGAAGGAGCTGCTCGATATCTATGATATTAGAGTTCGTATGGAGCCGCTGGGGGCGAGAAAAGCGGCAGAAAATGCAACTACAGAGCAGCTGGAGAATCTTCAACAGCGCATAGAGGAGTTTCGGGCGGCTTCGGACCACGATGATCTCGGACATATTACCGAAGCAGATTACCGTATCCACATGGAAATAATGGAAATGAGCGGGAACCAATTTCTGTACCAGATGGCCTCCTCATTTAATATCATCGTCATTGCCAATCTGGAGGGTTTCCCGAAGGATTATCATGTGAGCATAAGCGAGCATGAGCTCATGTTCGATGCAATTCGGAACGGCGACGCCGAGAGAGCTGAGACAGCGATGCGCGAGCACCTGAGCAGTTCTCGGGATATCATAGCGAGTTCTTTTAACTGAGCTCGAGAAAGAGGGTAGCATTCTATGCCGAGAATTGATAATAAGATCCTCAGCGATCACGTATATGAGAGCATCCGGGATATGATCCTGAACGGCGATCTTGAACCGGGTAGCAAGATCAATAAAAACGATTTAGTCGAGAGGCTCGAGGTGAGTCTCACTCCCATAAATGCGGCAATTTCTCGCCTGGTCGGAGAAAAACTGATTGAGCAGCGCAGCCGCTACGGTTTTTTCGTGAAGGACTTCGACTGCAAAGAACTGCAGGATCTGTACGCAGTGCGGGCCGGCTTAGAAGGAATAGCAATTCGACTCTGCATCGAAAACGGCAGTGAGGAAGAACTCGAGCACCTGGCCGGCTTTTTTGCCGGGTTTTCACTTCCCATGTCAGATGAAGAGAAGCGGCGGTATGCCAAAGAGGATAAAAAGTTTCACACTACCATTGTCGAGTACTCGGCCAACCAGATGATTCGGGATATGAATATGAGTTATGCGTATATTATCCGCAGTTATCAAAAAGGGCTGATCCGTACTCCCGAGGAAACCTTGGAAGAGCACCATGCACTAGTGCAGGCGATCAAAGATCGCGATGGCTTTCTGGCCCAGGAGCTGATTATCCAGCACCATCTCAGGTCGAAAGAGAAACTGAAACAGAATTGCGATGCTCATCACGCTGCGAATTGAACGGCGCCGGTAGAGTTCCCCGGGCAGATACCCGTTCAGGCCATTATTTTCCTGTTTGGGTTTTTATCCACTCAAAATACTCTCGCAATCCTTCCTCGAGTTCGATCTGCGGTTCATAGTCCAGCTCCCGGCGGGCTAATTCGATTGAGAGTGCTTCACAGCGCGGCATCAGGGTTCCCTGGCCGATTTCCGGGGGTGTACGCCCCGCAATTTCAGCCCCTATTCTCGCAACCTCACCTACCGATGATGCCTTCCCGGTGGCGATGTTGTAGACCTTCCGGGGAAGCTGCGCAGCGCTGTAAAGCCGGCATATGCCCCGAGCCGCATCCTGTACATTGGTAAAATCGAGTTTTTGATCGAATCCGTGCTCCATCTGCAGGTCGGGCAGTCTCTCCAGCACGCCGAATGTAGTGCGATACAGTTTGATGAACTGCGAAGGCAGTTTCCCCGGTCCGTAGATGAAGTAAACCCGGGCGATCCTCACATCCAAATCGAAAGTCGAACCATACTGAAGCCCGATCATCTCTGCGGAGGCTTTAGTGGCACTGTAGAGGTCGGCGGGCTGCGGAAGATCGTGAGTCTCTGAGGCGATTCCCTGCATGGCTCCGTACACCGCCCCGGTACTGGTATAGGCTATCTTTCTAATCCCGAAAACCCTGGCAGCCTCGAGGGTGTTCAGAAAGCCGTTTACATTGATTTCCGTATTTCGGTGGGGAGCCGCCTGCACGAATTCTCCCATTATACCCACAGTGTGAATTATTCCCTCAATAGAGCCTCTGTATTGCTGTAGTACAGCCGCGAGTTCTTCGAATCTCGTAATG
>JAASTM010000213.1 GCA_021767325.1 Spirochaetales bacterium | reverse complement strand
TGATGTTGGTGAACATATTCGATAAAGTCGTGAGAAAGGAGTTGCCCAGACGGTGCCAGTAATACACCACCCGGTGGGCATTCCCGCCCATGAAGCGCGATCCGTACACCACGTCGGCCTTTTCCTGTAAAAAGGGCTGCAGAATAACCGGATACTCATTCGGGTCGTACTCAAGGTCGGCGTCCTGGATAATGACGATGTCTCCGGTAGCCGCTTGAATACCGGTCTTCAGCGCAGCTCCTTTGCCCTTGTTTTTTTCATGATAGAGGACCTGCTGCACTTTCGGGCGAATCTCGGTTTCCAACATATCTCGAGTCCCGTCGGTTGAATAATCGTCGATTACAATTATCTCCTTATGCGGAACCGGGGCTGCATTCACCGCATCGATTATGGTGTGGATGGTGTTTTTTTCATTGTAACAGGGAATAATAATTGAAAGAGTTATGTCTTCGATAGCCTTCATGCAAGCTCCTCACTCAACAAATCTTCGAAATATGATATTGTTTTAATAAGACCTTCCTTGAGCGGCACCGACGGTGCCCAATCGAGTTTCTCCTTGGCAAGACCGATATCCGGTTTACGTCGGCGCGGGTCGTCCTGCGGCAGTTCCTTGTGAATAAGGGAAGAAGAGCTGCCGGTCAGTTCGATAATGGTCTCGGCCAGTTCCAGGATAGAGCTTTCCTGAGGATTGCCGAGGTTGACCGGGCCGGTGAAGCCCTGCGGGCTGTCCATCATTTTAATCAATCCGTCAACAAGGTCGTCCACATAGCAGAAGGAGCGGGTTTGCTCGCCCTGGCCGAAAATGGTAATGTCCTCATTTCGCAGCGCCTGCATAATGAAATTGCTCACGACGCGGCCATCATGCGGGTGCATCCTGGGGCCGTAGGTGTTGAATATTCGAACCACCTTTATATCCACATTATCCTCACGGTGATAATCAAAAAACACCGTTTCGGCGCAGCGCTTGCCCTCGTCATAGCACGCCCGCGGCCCAATGGGATTCACCGCCCCGCGATACGATTCTACCTGCGGATGCACTTCGGGGTCGCCGTACACCTCGCTGGTCGAGGCCTGCAAGACCCGGGCCTTGATCTGGTCGGCAAGCCCGAGCACGTTTATAGCCCCCATCACGTTCGTCTTGACGGTTTTGACCGGGTTGAACTGATAGTGCACCGGAGAGGCCGGACAGGCCAGATTGTAAATCTCATCTGCCTCTATAAGAATAGGCTCGATGATGTCGTGGCGAATCAACTCAAAGTTCTTGTGGTCGAAAAGATGTTCGATGTTTCTGCGGGTTCCGGTAAAGAAGTTGTCCAGACAGATCACCTCGACGCCCTGCTTGACCAGTTTTTCAGACAAATGCGAGCCGATAAAACCGGCACCGCCGGTGATGAGAACTTGCTTCCTTAAATCCATTACTTGTACTTCCTATTCCTTTTTTATTGCCCAGAAGGTTTCCTTCTTCGGTTTGAAGAAGTTTTTCAGATGAATCGCCACATGGCGCGGTTCATATAGCTCTATGTGGGATACATCGAAGGTGAAAAACATCCGCTTTGCATACATACCAAAGGCATCCCGAAAATAGTTCAACTCGATTGTCTCGAATCCGAAATGGGTGTCTTCATGCAGGTCGCCGAACCCGTAAAAATCGGCCGAGTACTTTTCCTCGATGAATGCATCCAAGGCATTGTCCTGCGAGTTCAACCGGGCCCCCAGCTCCAGACGCTCCATGATCTCGAAGGGAAAAACTATATGCATCTTACTGCCGCCGATATTGTATCTCCGCTCTATCTCGGCAAGCACATCCTTAGAAAAAGACAACCTGGCTTCCATCTGCACCAGCTCGAGATAAGACAGGTTGAGAAGCTCGAACAAGTTATATTTTTTACGGGCGGCATACTCGAGCAGGGGGTAAAAGTCTTCCGGCTGCACCCGGTACATCTCGTTCGCTTCCGCCGGCAGGTCCCGCAGCAGCTGCTTCAGTTCTTCAGCAGCCGGTGCCTCCAAGGCTTCGGAAAAAAGCGGTACACTACTCAGAACCAATAGGCACAGTGTTATGTAAATTACTCGTAGTCTCATATTAACTCCGTGTCGACATTGTAAAAATCGCGGTACCACTGCACAAAACGGGCAATTCCCGTCTTTACCGGCGTCGACGGCCGGTAGCCGGTGTCCCGCTGCAGGTCGCTGCAGTCGGCCCAGGTGGCCGGGACATCGCCCGGCTGCATGGGCAGGTAATCAATGCGGGCTTCCCGGCCGAGCTGCCGCTGCAGCTCGTCGATAAAATCCATCAGCTCCACCGGCTGCCCGTTCCCGATGTTATACACTTTGAAGGGGGCGGGAGATGAGGAGGGATCCGGATTCTCCGCCGACCACTCCGCGTTTCCTGGGGGAGGCTGGTCGAGCGTGCGAACCACTCCTTCGACAATATCGTCAATATAGGTAAAGTCGCGCCGCATCTTACCGTTGTTAAAAACCTTTATCGGATTGCCTTTTACTATAGCGTCGGTAAACAGGAACAGGGCCATGTCGGGCCGGCCCCAGGGTCCGTATACTGTGAAAAATCGCAGCCCGGTGGAGGGAATACCGTACAAATGGCTGTAGGTATGCGCCATCAACTCATTGCTCTTTTTGGAGGCAGCATACAAGCTGATCGGGTGGTCTACATTATCGGAGGTAGAAAAGGGCATTTTCTCGTTGATGCCGTAGACGCTGCTCGATGACGCGAACACCAGATGACCCACATGGTTCTCCCGGCAGCCCTCCAGGATATTCAGAAAGCCGACGATATTGCTGTCTATATAGGCGTAGGGATTCTCGAGGCTGTAGCGTACACCCGCTTGGGCCGCCAGATTGACGACCGCATCGAACTGCAGCTCGCGCATAAGCCCGTGCAGTCCATCCCGGTCTTCGAGCTGCAGCTGAACGAAGGTGAAGTTGGAATGCAGCGTACTGGGCACCATGATACCCTCACAGAGCTGCAGGTTATCGATGCCCAAAACCGCCAGCCGGCCGTGCTTGATCTGTACATCGTAGTAGGAGTTCAGCGAGTCCAGGCCGACCACCTCGTCGCCCCGCTCGAGCAGATATTTCGCAACGTGAAATCCAATAAAACCGGCCGCGCCGGTTACCAATACACGCATAAATGGTCCTTTTCTCTCTATTTTATATCGAATTAGAAGATATCAGCAATCTCGCCCATGTTCAAGCTCAGCATGCCGTAGTTCTGCTGCAGCTCGTGGTAGTACTCGAGAATATGCCGCAACTGGGCCAGTTTTTCAGCCCTGTGCGTACTAAAATTGTGCGGATGCCACCACAAGTGATACACTTCCCCCCGCCGGGCGGCGGAGCGCATACTCGCGGTTATCCTCCGTTCCTTCAGCGGTTCCAGCACACGGAGTGTACGGCTCCACGGCCGCAGAAAGCGAGAAGCCCGCTGGTGTAGTAAGCCACCGCCGGACTTTAGCTCGTCCCAGCTCTGGGTATGATCACCGGTCAGATTCAGGTAGCTGTCGAGCAGCCGCCCCGCACGGCGCCAGGGCGAACGTCCGGCGCGGCTGTCCAGCGCCGCATACCAGGGGTGGACCGGGTTGCCGCGATAGCTCGTAATGCCCTGCTCGACAAGCAGCGGTTCATATTCTCGGTTGTGCTGATTGCGCGGGAAGACTATCGATCGCGGACGCACACCATGCTGCTCCGCAACACGCATGGCCGCTTGGAGGTCTGACTGGAAGGTCTCCGGCCCCTGGCCGGCCTCCAGACAGTAGTAATGCCCGAAGGTATGGGTGGCCAGTTCCTGACCTTCGCTCGCGGTTATCTTCTTAACCAACGAGGAGGCGTAATGAAACGGGTCGTCCGCCTCACTCTCCCCGACCTCGACCGCATAAGGATCGAGGCGAGAGTCAACGTAATTTGGTTTTACCGGCGGCAGGAGCGCCTCACGGACACTCCTGTTCTCGGCCATCAGCAGCCCTACCACTGCCCACGTGGCGTGAATGTGCTGTTGGCCGAACAACTGCAGCAGTTCTTCAACCGCCGACCTGGCACCCATAAGATACTGCCTCTGGCGCGCATCCAGAGCAGTACGATCGAAAAAGCCCCAGTGCAGCTCAAAGTCCAGCGAAATAACGAAAGCTCCCGGGCGGCTCATCTTTTTACCATCCTGCGAAGCAGCTTGCCTGCATAGCCCAGCAGCTCCGCAATAGCCGGAAGGGGATCGTGCAGGTCCCACACGGCCCAGGCGCTGGTCTGCCGGGCGGGCAGCCGGGCTCGAACATCCCGGCTGGGGCGCTCGGAGAAAAACAGACGGCCCAGCAGATCCTTCAAACCGCTGCGCCAGAGCACGCCGTCGGTCTGTGGTCCAGCTTCTCCGGGCAGCGGACGACTGGTATGATGGGCATAGGCGGCCGCAGCCAGGGGGCGGCTGCATTTTTCAGCCACACCGAACCAGAGGGCCGAGCGGGCGTTGATTTCGAAGACCTTCCACCGCCCATCCTTAGAATCCTGTTTGAACTCGATTTCGAACAATCCGTCCAGACCGATTTCGTCCAATAGACTTTCGGTCGCCTGCCAGAGTTCCGACGGTACCTCTTCGGTCAGCAGGGCGGAGGCGGTCCCGTAGCCGGAGGGAAACTGCCGCAGCTTGCGTCCCGACACCGCGGCGTGAATTTCCCCATCGGCTCCCCGGACCCCGCCCATACAAAAGATGGAGGTAGCCGGCCCTTCCACTATCTCCTGGACCAGCCAGCCGCCGCGCCCGGCCGGCAGTTCGGCAGCTTTTTGGTTCAATTGCGCTTCATTCTCGCAGACAAACACCTTCCGTCCGGCCATGATATCATTCACCTCATGCAGGCGGGCCGGTTTAATCAGTACCGGATAAGTAACCGGATTCTCGACTTTCCCCTGCCGGTAATCGGCCAGTTGAAAACGGAGCGGATACGAAACGCCGAGTTGCTCACAGAGCCCGTAAAATCGGTGCTTGTCCAGCAATACCTCGAAGCGGTCGGGCCGGTACACGCAGGAAAAACGGGCAATCGGTGAAAGTGTATCGTAATGGGCGGCAATCCACTCGATATAACGGTCGCTGGCGGGAAACAGAACCGGCGCAGCATTATGCCGTTCGGCAATCCGGGCGACCTGCTCGACCAAGGCATCGGCATTACTTGCTTTAATAAAGCCGCCGGTGGAGCGGAGATACTTGCTGTACGCCCCGCTCTCCTTGGCATCCGAGATGCCGTA
>JAASTM010000212.1 GCA_021767325.1 Spirochaetales bacterium | reverse complement strand
TTCTGAGCATACCCGCATGGAAGGGGCGTCAAAATATAAGGAGGAGAAAATGAAAAAAACTATTCTGTTAGTTTTGATCTTGGCAGTGCTATTCGGAATGAGTGCATTTGCCGGTGGCCAGCAGGAAGCTGGTGGTGGTGAGGCCTCTGCAGAGGCTGCTGCGGAGTTCGGTATCGAAGCTCCGGCAGAAAATGTGTCTATCGATATGATCGGTTGGGCATTTCCGATTACCGAGTTCTATGCAGAAGAATTGGAAAAACTCAATGCTGTTCAGAATTTGAAGGTAAATACTCAACTCTTGGATTCCGCAAGTGCGCAGGAACAGGTTCGGCTGGCGCTCTCCGGAGGCAAAAAGTCTCCCTATGCGGTTGTGCATGCTGCCAATGCTCAGATTAGTGAATGGGGCTATGCCGACTGGCTCCTGCCGCTGGATGATCTGATCGAAAAGTACTGGGACGAATACGACCTGGGCGATATACCTCAGACCGCCTGGGATGCGGCCACTGTAGACGGAAAGATCGTCGGCATACCGATGGCTTCCAATACCCTTCACCTGATGTACCGCGAGGACCTGTTTGAAAAACACGGTTTGGAAGTACCGACTACCTATGACGAGGTAATCGAAGTAAGTCAGGCTCTGGCAGAAAACGAACCGAGCATCGATGTACCCTTTACCATGAACCTGCATGCCGGATGGGCCTGGGAAATCGAGTTTCTGCACTTTGTGCGTGCCTTCGGCGGCGATTTCATCAACGAAGACAATACTGTTGCTTTCAACAGTCCGGCCGGTGTAAAAGCACTCGAAAAAATGAAAGAGGTTGCTGAGAAAGCAATGGGACAGACCGGTATGTCCTACAGCATCGACGACAGCGAAGTCGGTCTGCAGACCGGCCGTCTTGCCATGGCGCAAATCTGGGCCTCCCGTGCGGCAAATATGGACGATCCGGATGTGTCCGCATATCCCGATGAAATCAAATTTGCTCCGGCAGCAGCTCCGACCCCTGGCGGACCCCTCGGCGGCAGTACTTGGAACGACTTTTACTGCATCCCGAAGAACACCGAAGTTGATCACGAGCTTGTGTTCAAAGTGATTATGGAGGCTGTTGATCTCGAGAGTCAGGAAGAAGCTGCCGGTTACGGTATTCCCACCCGCATGAAAGCGGTGCAGAGTGAAAACGCCGATGCGTATATGCCCGCAGCTATGGAAACCATTGCAAAGGGTGTCGGCGCGTATAAGAACCTTCCGGGAACTCCGCTGGCACGAACCGCCCTTGGCGAATTCTTACCGCTGGTAGGCACCGGAGAGCTCAGTCCGAAAGAAGCTCTCGACAAGGCCGCTGCCAAGTATACTGAAGAAGCTAAGGCAAACGGATTTATCGACTAGAGTAAATAGAACCAACGCCCGCATCCGATTTCAAGACGGATGCGGGTTTTGTTTACTCGTATCCGTTTTGGTACAAGAGGAGTTTTTTCTATGAAACGGAAGATTTTTTATCAGTTTGTTGCGCCGAGTAACGCACTCATGTTTCTGCTCATGATTATACCTCTGGCGTATGCTGCCTATTTGAGCTTTCACTTTGTGACTTTTATGAACATCAACACCCCGGAGGCGGTTGGTTTTCAGAATTATCTGACAATTTTCTCCGATCCAAAGTTCTGGGAAGCTTTTCGATTTTCTCTCCTCATCATTGTGATTACTGTGCCTTCACAGCTGTTCATCGGGTTTGTGATGGCTTTGTTTCTCGATCAGGTAAACCCTCTGTTTAGAGGCTTGTTTCTGGCCTGTTTTCTGCTGCCGTTTATCGTGGTTCCTGTAGTCGGTACTCTGATGTTCAAGCAGTTGTTCGAGACTGGAGGGCTTATTGAATGGCTTTATGGAGTGGTATTTAATCAGCCGTTCCTGTTCAACCCGACATCCGTAAGATCTTTGATTATTCTCCACCTGATTTGGCATGCTACACCGTATCCGTTGGTGGTGTTTTTTGCCGGATTGCAGACCCTGCCGCAAGATCACCTTGAGGCGGCTGCTGTTGATGGGGCCACTCGCCTGCAGCAGCTCAAATATATCGTGATTCCTCATCTCAGGCCTCTGCTTCTAATGGCAACAATGATTTTGATCATGGATATGTATCGTATGTTCGACAGTATATTGGTAATAAGCGAACAAAACCCGATTTATCACGCGGAGAACTTGATGATGTACAACTTCAGAATCGGCATTAAGGTTCAGCGGCTCGGTCGGGCTAATGCAACGGCGGTACTTACTGTATTGGGCGTGCTGGTGGTACTCATTCCCTGGCTGCGCAAAACCTATAGAAGTGTTATGGGAAAGGATTAAACTATGCAACCTATTAAAAATCCAATCGCCAGATTAGGAGTATATGTATTACTTGTCGGTTTTGCACTCTACAGTGTTATTCCGTTTCTCTGGACGGCTCTGCAGTCTTTCAAGAATGTGCGGCAGGCCTTTGCCCGGACACCTTTGATATTCTTCAAGCCGACCTTTCAAAACTATGAGAAGCTCTGGCTTAACTCGACTCCCGAAAACTTCGGGTATCTCGGAATGATTCTGATAGCGCTGTTTGCAACTATTGTGTTACTGTTGCTGTTTGCGGACCGTCTGCCGCTTCCGAAGAGTGTTGTGTATCTCGGCGCTTTGGCAATTTTCTTCTTCACACTCTGGCTGCTGCCGCGAATTATAGACACCGCCGAGTTCTACAACTACTTTGTGAACTCAGTCATCGTAACGGTAGGTGTTGTAACCATTTCAATGACGATCGGCAGTCTGGCCGGCTACGCTTTGGCCCGTTTCAGTGGAATCGATGGAGTTATTATTCTGATAGTGGCGCTCGCCTTCCGGGCCCTGCCGCGGATGGCATTTGCGCTGCCCTATTACTCCTTGGGACAGCTGACCGGTTTTCACGATACCTACATCATGTTGATTCTTGTGCTCGTGGCCGCTAACCAGCCCTTCAGTATCTGGATGCTGCGGGCATTCTTTGCCGAAATCCCAAAGGAGCTGGAAGAATCGGCGAAAATCGACGGCCTGGGCCCCTTTTCGGCATTTGCACGGGTTATCATTCCCTCCGCATGGCCCGGAATTATTTCAACCGGTCTGTTTTCGCTCCTGCTTGCATATCACGAGTTCCTGCTGGCGAGAGTGCTGACCAACTCCAAATGGACCCTGCCGGTTGCAATCGTCCAGTTTACCGGCGGTGAGGCCCCGGGGCATATTACAATGGCCGCCGCAGCTGCGGTTTCGGCAACGGTACCGATCGTACTGATAATTATTTTCTTCCAGAAGCACCTTGTAAAGGGGCTGACTGGCGGAGCTGTAAAGGGATAAGAGCAGTCTCTTTCGAATGTATATAATATCCTATCCGCGACTTCCCGCTCTTACGGCGGGAAGTCGCCTCTTAATGAAGCTAAACAGGAGCAACTTATGGCAGAAAAAGAGCGTAAAAAAACAACTAGTGTATCTGCCGGCAGCGCGACCGGAGAGGATAAAATCGAGTTCGACTTAAAGGCCGATATCAGCGAAATGATACCTCCACAGGGTGGGCGCCGGCAGAGCCTCGAAGGCTTTGATGAGGATTACACCGATATAGTCGACTACATTGTCCGCTGTACATATAAGATCTGGGACCAGAAGAACGTCGGGCTTATCTATACCCACTATCATCACAAATCCCTGGCGCATATGCCCCACGGCCTGGTATACGGCCGTGATGATGTGGTTGCCGCTACTGCCGGGGCGCAGAATGCATTTCCCGACTTCAAACTGTACGTGGACGATGTGCTGTGGCGTGGTAATGACCGGGATGGCTTCGATACCTCCATGCCGAGTACAGCGGTCGGAACCAATCTCGGGTGGAGTATGTACGGTCCGCCGACGGGACGAAAAATTTGCCGCCGGGGTATTGCCAACTGCTTTACCCGCAAGAATCGCATTATCGAGGAATGGGTAGTGCATGATGATGTTGCTACGGTACAACAGCTCGGTCTCGATTTGGATGAAACGGTGAAAAAGCTGGTAGCTGACGGGTACTGTGATGACTACCAGGCCGAGGAGGGGCCGATCGAAAGGACCCTCGGTGAGGGTGAGCCGCCCGAGCTGCCGCCTAAGCCCGCCGGAGCGGAGGATGTAGAAGGTCTGATAAGGCGTGCCCTGGAAGAAACCTTCAACTGGCGGCTGTTCGGACGGGCTGATGAGTATTACAATGAGAACTACCAGTATCACGGCAGTCGTAACCAAACCCTCTGCGGCCGTGACTCATACAAAAAGCAGCTTCTGCAGTGGATTTCGCTGTTTCCCGATGCGCATCTGAGTATCGATGATATTTACTGGAACGGAAATGCGAAAGACGGGTTCCGGTCCTCTACGCGGTGGACAATGCGCGGGACTCACAGGGGTAACGGTATTTTCGGTCGGCCTTCTAACCTGCGGGTAGAAATCATGGGTATTACCAACCATGTGATCAAGGACGGCCGCTTTGTGGAAGAACTGACCCTGTTCAATGAGCTCGAAACCATGGTCCGTATTGAACGGGCCCGCCAGAAGGCGGAAGCTGTATCCGAGGAGTAGTCCAGTATGGCAGAGCAGTACGGACGAAGTGCAAAGGCAGTTTTAGATGAGTTTATCGAATTCGTCTTGCAGGAGCGTCAGATCGGCCGGATTGATTCGCTCTGTTTCCACAGAATAAAGTTGTTTACCGGCTGCAGCCGGCAATACTATTCTGTGCCGGCGGTGCAGGAGCATGTGGTGCAGCTTTTCTCTGCATATCCGGATATAGACTTCGAAGTACTGCAGGAGTTTTCCGACGCTCACACGAAAAGCGGTGCGGCTGCAATGCTGCGCTTAAAAACCTCGCAGTGGGAAAGCACCGGGTTTGTACTGGCCAGAACCGCCCGGGGGCGTATAACCACCCTGCGCTTCGTGTTCGACCTCCCCGGCTGCGGTGATGCGCAGACGCAGGGCTCTCAATCCTATCCTGCTGCAGAAGTGGAAGTAGCCGCCGTCCCGCACAAAGTATACATGCGCTATGATTATCTGCGAGAGTTGCCCGTCTATCCCGTGTTGGAAGGCTATATGCATCAGCTGGCCGGCCTGCCCCGGGTGGAAGGTGCGGCCGCGGTTGAGAGCGCACAAAACCAGCAGGTATGCCTGCAGCCGGGCAGCGTGTTCCTGGCCGATGTGATGGGAGAGAGGTCCGCTTCCTCAGCACATACGTATCTGCTGGCATGGTACA
>JAASTM010000211.1 GCA_021767325.1 Spirochaetales bacterium | reverse complement strand
TGTGAACTCATATACAGGCTTCCTTGTAACTTTACATAGTATTGCTTATTTGGTA
Source organism: Spirochaetales bacterium (assembly GCA_021767325.1). Next base: position 5,220 of record JAASTM010000211.1, on the reverse strand, counting down.
ATATAGCCAAATAACAAATAAAAATCAACAGTTACGTATCAATAGGAGGGATTTTATGACAATTCAGATACTCGGAGGCGGCTGCCCCAAATGTCAGCAGCTTGCCGAAAACGCACAGGCGGCCATAGATGCGGCCGGCGTGGAGGCGTCGATCGAAAAGATTACCGATTCGGACAAAATCATGGAGATGGGCGCGGTGATGACCCCGGCACTGGCAATCGACGGTGAGGTGAAGTCGGCCGGTAAGGTACTAAGCGCAGACAAAATCGCCGCGCTGCTGCGCTGAGCCGTGTATTGAGCTATAAGGCAGGATATGCGGTATAAGGCTTCCACAAACCTGAAAATTACTTAGGTTTGGTAAAGAGGTGCCAAATCATCTTCACGTTATCTTTTTGGCCGTGGAGGCTCGGCTATAGTGGCTCCTTCCAGAATATCACAATCTAAGGTTTTCTGCAGTGGTGGAGAATCGGGGTTGTGTAAAAGCTCAATAAGCATACGGTAGGCTTGGGTTCCCATTTGCTGGGCAGGGGTCACTAAAGTCGTCCAGTTGATATTGTGCTTGGGGTTTTCATGTGGACCGCCGAGCACTACAATCGAAAAGTCTTGTGGTATGTCTAAGTTCATGTTTTCAGCAACGCTTGCCAGGCTTTCGGCTATACTGAAGCTCTCAGTGACAAATGCGGTATCACCCAGTCCGAGCCTTTCTCTCAAGAAATTTGAAGTGAGCGTTTCAGGTGTGATAGTTACCAGCTTGTCTTCATAGGGAAGTGCGGCTGCTTGCATTGCTTCAATATACCCGTGAATTCTCTCTTTTCCAGGTTCTCCCGAATCTGGTACTCCTAAAAACATTATTGACTTATGCCCCTTATTCAGCAGCATCTCCACTAAGGTTTTAGTTGCGGCGGTGTAGTCGGCGCCCACGAATGATGGCTCTACTCCAGGTAGTTCGCGGTGACCAACTATTACTACCGGAAACTCCTCGTTTATTAAGCGTATCATCTCATCTTCATTTTTTCTTAAACCCAGTAAAATTGCTCCGTCGGCCAGACGCAGTCGGTTTAAGCCGTTGCGATAAATAGAACGGCTGCCATCCTCAGCCGAAGCGCTGGTTACCAGGAGAAGATCTTGGCCGTGGCGTTCGGCCTCCTGTTCAATTGCTTGTAGAAAGGGGTAATAGAAATTCCGTGTAGCAAACGGGAATATTGCTTCGTAGGTGAACACTGCAATAATGTCATTGCGTCCGCCGGCTAGGATCTTGGCAGCCGGATGTGCCACATAACCAAGTTCCTGCATAGCTTCTAGTACTCTTTGACGTGTAGAAGGGCTTACGCGGATGCTGCCGCCGCTTTTGTTATTCACAACTGCAGAAACTGCGGCCGGTGAGACTCCGGCAGCCTGGGCAATATCTTTCAAACTCGGTCGTTTTTTCTGTGCCATACAACCCAATCTACTATATCAGAGGGGAAAAAGGCTATAGAATTATCAATAAGATAAAACGATTAATCAAAAAGTTATCTAACTCGCCGTAATTATCAAATGTGAGTAGAAAAATGGAAAATAATGGGAAAAAATCGGAAAAAAACATTGACAGATTACTTATGTGGGGTGATAATTAAGTTGATAAAGCGCTTAATCAATATCCAAGGATTTCCACCTAAAAGGAGGGAAAAATGAAGACGAGAGTTAGTTTAGCCTTAATAGTGCTGCTGATTTGCAGTAGTTTAGTGTGGGCGGGCGGACAGCAGGAGCAATCCTCCTCTGCTGATGAAGAAGTGACTCTACGGTTTACCTTATGGTCAGGTTTCGATGGGCACCTTAATATGCTGAATGAGATTGCAGCGAAGTATACTGCCAAGCATCCGAATGTAAAGGTGCAGCTAGATACAATTCCCTTTTCGGATTATGTATCTAAAGTCACCATACAGCTGGCTGGAAGCAATCCGCCGGATTGTGGGTGGTTGGTAGAAAACTCGGGGCCTTCATTTATCGATGCCGGTGTTCTGTCCGATTTGAGCAACGCGGCCGAACAGTACGACTATGATGATTTTTCCGATTCTGCGATGACCCTCTGGGAGAGAGGTGATCAGGTGTATGGTCTCCCATTTTCAACATCTCCTTTCATCATGCTGTACAATGCTGATTTATTCACACAAGCAGGTGTTCCGAACCCGAATGAATTGGCTGCCGAGGGTGACTGGACATGGGAAAAGCTGCGAGATATTGCAAAGACCATCAAGGAAGAGACTGGGGTGTACGCCTTCCAGACTATGGATGGTCAGGGATACGATGTGCGGGTGTGGCATACATTGATACCGATTATGCGGGCATATGGAGCGGACGCCTGGGACAGTAATGGGAACTGTCAACTCGATACTCCCGAAGCTATTGAAGCGGTGGAACTCTTTCATTCTATGATCTACGAAGATAAGAGTGTGGTACCTCCTGGCAGTCAGAGTGATTTTTATGCCGGTAATGCCGCTATGACAGTGGGACAGATCAGCCGGGTCGGAAAGCTGAAGGACGCATCCTTTGATTGGGGAATAGCAGTTATGCCAAAAGGTCCAGCTGGAGAAGCCTATGTGATCGGACAGGCAGCGGTAGTTGCATTTAAGGCCAGTGAGAACCGCGAAATTGCAGCTGACTTTGTTGCTTTTATGACGAATAAGATGAACGTAAAAAAGATGGCTGAATACTTTCCTCCGGCCAGAGAATCAGTGCTTTACGATGAAGCCTTTCTTTCCGCAAATGCGGCTATTTCCAAAGAGCAGATGCGTGATGTAGTGGCTACCAGTATTGAGAAAGGTGAAGTGCTTTCGTTCCATCCGAACTTTCCGAAAATCGATCTCACCGCCCGGGCGGAGTTCGATACGCTGTGGACGGCTGATGCTGATGTCGACGCCATCATGAATCGGGTCGCAGAAAAAGTGCAGCCTCTGCTTAATCAGTAATTTCTAAGCGAGCGCTGCTCATACTCATCAAGAGGAGCGGCGCTCGGCGTTTTAATAGGGGTAAATGTATGGCTTCAATAGTGCAAGGGCGGCAGCGTAAAAAGGGGTGGTACGCACCTTACCTGTTTATAGCTCCGCAGATGGCCGGCTTCTTCATCTTCGTGCTGGGTCCTCTAGTAGCAGTCTTCATATTCAGTTTGCAGTCGAGAAATTTACTATCGGGGCAGGTAAGCTTTGTCGGGTTACAGAATTACATCCAGATGATACAAATGGATCCTCTGTTCACAAAGACATTGGTGAACAGTCTGATTTTTACAATGGGGTTGGTACCGACTAACATTGCTCTTGCGCTGGCAATTTCTTTGATTTTGAGTAAGCAGTTCCGCGGAACTACTTTCTTTAGAACTGTGTTCTTTACTCCGGTAGTTACTTCCGCAGTTGCATGGGCAATAGTGTGGAAATTTTTATTGCAGGGTGAGGCGGGCTTGGTAAATCGCTACCTGGAGATATTCGGTATCACTGGTCCTAACTGGCTGCGGGAGCCACATTGGGCTATGTTCAGTGTAATCATCACCAGAGTATTTAAGAATCTTGGTATGAATATTGTGCTGTATATGGCGGCTATCACGAACCTTCCGACACAGCTTATGGAAGCGGCGACCATCGATGGAGCCGGCCGGTGGACAATATTCCACAAGATAACGTTTCCTTTGCTTATGCCGACCACTCTCATGATTTCTGTTCTTACGGTAATCGGTTCGCTCAAAGTATTTGACCATATCATGCTATTAACCGCTGGCGGTCCGAACAACGCTACCATGGTAATGGTGTATTACATTTATCATCAAGCGTTTCAGTTTTTTGAAACAGGGTATGCAAGTGGTTTGGCAGTTATTCTATTCCTGATTGTATTGGTACTGACCCTATCGCAGTGGAGTATACGCAAAAAGGTGTCCCATTATGAGCAGTAAGGCCGTGGAGTACGAAATGAAAATCATTGCAAAGAATCCGCACACACTTGATGTTCCTTGGATAGAAATTCTAAAACGCATGCTGTTTTACAGCTGCCTATTAGCGCTCTCAATACCTTTCCTGTTCCCCTTTCTATGGATGGCAGCAGGCTCTCTAAAAGGGGTAAACGAAATCTTTGCAGATTTGTCTATCATCCCTGCATCGATCCGCTGGAGTAACTTTCCGGAAGCTTTTGATTATCAGCCATATGCCCAGCATTACATCAACAGTATTTACATCGCGGTATTGGTGACACTGGGAACTCTATTTGTTGCCAGTTTGGCCGGGTATGCCTTTGCTCGGTTTCGGTTCAAGGGAAGTTCCGTCCTGTTTCTCCTCCTTCTCAGTTCCATGATGATGCCGATTGAGGTAACAATCGTACCGAACTTCTTTTTAATGAAGAGCTTCAACCTGATCAATACGCATATTCCGCTTATTCTTATCCCGATATTTGGCTCGCAGGGAGTAGTGGCGACCTTCATCATGCGGCAATACTTTCTCACACTTCCCGTTGAACTAGAAGAAGCGGCGCGGATTGACGGTCTGGGGCTGTTCAACACCTTTTTACGTATTGCGATGCCTATTTCGCGCTCGGCTCTCAGTGCTGCGGCCATACTTACTTTTCTCTACAGCTGGAACAGCTTTTTAGAACCCTTGGTTTTTGTGAACGATCTGGAATTATTCACGCTACCGCTTTCGCTGAGTAATTTTCGCGATGCATATGGAATGCCGCTGTGGAATTTACAGTTGGCGGCCACCACCATGTCGGTATTGCCGATTCTCGTAGTCTATGTGTTTGCCCAGAAAAAGATAACTAACAGCATGGCCCTCTCGGGTATGAAAGGATAATAACAATGAAAGAGTATAACACCGATGTCTGTATTATTGGTGGCGGACTAGGCGGAATTGCGGCTGCACTTGCAGTAGCACGTTTAGGATATTCAGCGATAGTAACCGAAGAGGCGGAATGGATTGGAGGGCAACTTACCTCCCAAGGTGTACCGCCAGATGAGAACCCGTGGATTGATAGCCGGGATACCGGATGTACAGGCAGTTATAGGGAGTTGCGTGAGCGTATTCGTACCTATTATCGCAGTAACTATCCCTTGAACGGAAAGTTGGATAAGAACCGGTTTTTTAATCCGGGTGAGGGTAATGTAAGCCCCCTCTGTCATGAGCCGTGGGTAGCTTTGCAGGCGCTCTATTCAATGTTGATGCCATATATCTCCAGCGGAAATATTCAAGTGTGGAACAATACCAT
>JAASTM010000210.1 GCA_021767325.1 Spirochaetales bacterium | reverse complement strand
TGTAAAGGATATCCTCAAGGAGGAGGGGCTTACCCTGCAGGAGCGCAGCGATTACGACCCGAACGTCAATCAGGTACCGCGCATTCGCAACAAGAGCCCGTACGACATAGATGACCTAATCAAGGAGAACCCGGCCTACGGCAACATTGTCTGCCGCTGCGAGAACATCTCCGAGGCCGAGATCATCGAAGCCATCCGCCGGGGGCACGACACCCTCGACGGTATCAAATTCTTTACCCGGTCCGGTATGGGACGCTGTCAGGGCGGCTTCTGTACAGGCAAGATTATTGAGATTATTATGCGGGAAACCGGTAAGAGTTACACAGAAATAAGCAAACGCGGTAAGCAGAGCAAGGTTATTTGGAGATCCTTATGCGAACAGAACAAATAGATGCACTGGTAATCGGCGGTGGCGCCGCCGGGATGTCAGCAGCTGCCACCATCTCAGAAGCCGGATTTTCTACTGCACTGGTAGAGAGAGAGGATGAGCTGGGCGGGGTGCTGTTGCAATGCATCCACAACGGGTTTGGCCTGCACGAGTTCAAAGAGGAGCTCACCGGCCCGGAATACGCCGAACGCTGGATTCGGACGATTCAACAGTCGGATGTGATGGTGTTCTGTGGAACTACCATCATGGAAATGACCCTGCTGGAGGACGGTCGAAAAGAGTGTTTCGGTTACTCGCCGGAGTACGGGGTAGTAAAGTTTGTTACCCGGTCGGTGGTACTGGCGATGGGCTGCCGGGAACGCAACCGCGGAAACGTAATGATACCGGGGACTCGTCCGGCCGGGGTGTATACCGCCGGACTGGCACAGCGGCTGGTCAATATGAACGGCTATATCCCCGGAAAAGACGTAGTGATCGTCGGTTCTGGGGACATTGGCCTGATAATGGCCCGCAGAATGCAGTGGGTCGGCAGCAACGTGCATGCGGTTGTGGAAATACAGCCCTATCCTTCCGGCCTGACCCGCAACATCTCCCAGTGTTTAAACGATTTCAAGATTCCGCTCTACCTGAGCCATGTAGTTACCCGGATTTACGGCAAGGAGCGGGTAGAGGCCGTTGATATCACCCCCTTGAGCCACGGGGTACCCGATCACGACAAGACCTTTCAGATCAAGTGCGATACCCTGCTGCTGTCGGTCGGCCTGATACCCGAGAACGAGCTTTCGAAACAGGTCGGTATAGAGCTGAACCCGCTGACCAACGGTGCAACGGTAGACAGTATGCTGATGACCTCTATCGAAGGGGTCTTCTCCGCCGGTAATGTCCTGCACGTCCACGATCTGGTCGACTTCGTCAGCGCGGAAGCCCGGCTGGCCGGTGAAAACGTAATTGCCTACCTCAACGGAAAACGGCCGGAGCGGGAGCTTACCATCAAACCGGGCGCCAATATCCGCTATGTGAACCCGACCCGTATCAATCCGGACGTCGAGAGCGATGTGTATATGCGCCCGCTGGTTGTCTCTAACAACGCCCGGATACAGGTGCTGGTGAACGGAGAAGTAGTCAAAAAGCAGAAAAAGCCCCATGTGCAGCCGAGTGAAATGATAAAACTCAAGCTGAGCCCGAAAATCTTCAAAGATATTGATATTACACCCGATTCAAAAGTGGAGGTAACACTTCAGGATGAGCCCTAATAAAAATACCAAGGAAATGATCTGTATTGTCTGCCCCGTGGGCTGCCACCTCCAAGTAACAGTAGAGGGAGAGGATGTAAAGGTAACCGGCAACCGCTGCCCCCGGGGGGAGGAGTACGCCCGCGAAGAGATACTGGCCCCGAAACGGGTGGTAACGGCAACCTGCCGGCTGGAAGACGAACAGCATCCGCGCCTGCCGGTGAAAACAGATGCGCCGCTGCCTTTTGAACTGATCAACGACCTGCTGCAGGAAATCTACAATCTCTCGATCAACCCGCCGGTCAAAGTCGGCGACGTGCTCATAGAAGACTTCGGCGGCACTGGTGTAAACCTTGTGGCCTCACGCTCAGTACCCCCCGGGCTTACTGATTAATTCGCTTTTTAATTCGTTTTAATTTCATAAGTCTTCGCGGCCACATCGGCGTACAGCTCGGCCGAGCGCTGTCCTTTGTGCCAGCGGATATGTACTATATGGTCGGGGCTCGGCAGCAGCTCGTAGCTGCCGTCGAAGGCCTGGCATTCATTTCTAAATTTCATCAGCTCGAACAGCCTGCGTACCACCGGCCGCTGCACCTCCGCGGCAATTTCATCGAGGGTGTAGTTATGCCGGTTTATATTGCGGCCCATCTGGGTTTGTTCGACCAGCTCAATATCGTTCTTTCCCGCTAAAGCGCCCACATAGTACACCTGCGGGATACCGGGAGTAAAAAACTGCAGCGCCCGGGCCAGCAGATAGGCATCGTCGTCCTCACCGAGGGCCGAATAATAGGTACAGTTGATTTGGTACACATCCAGGTTCTGGTACTTGGCAGTGTTGTAGATACGCTTTACATTGGCGCCCTTGCTGTACACATTCTCCTTCGTGCGCTCCATCTCTTCATCGGTCATCAGATCGCGCACATCCACTACCCCGATTCCGTCGTGGGTGTCGAGGGTGGTAAACTGGTTGCGCGGGCAGACCGACAGCCAGCGCTTCAGATTGCGGGCATCCCCGTCGTACAGAGTCTGCAGCACCAGCATCGGCAGGGCAAAGTCGTACACCGGATATCCGTGATCGGCAATACGCTTTTGCATGGTGTAGTGCTCATGCACCTCCGGCAGCAGCAGGGCCCCGTAATCGCGGATGCTCTTATATGCGAAGGAAAGGTGCTCCCATACCTCCGGCTCCACGAAAAAGCAGTTGGTACCCGGCTTTTTAGTGGTGTAAGCGAAGGCATCCAGACGGATCATGTTCGCACCGTGGGCACACAGATTCTGCAGAAACTCACGGATCAGGTTGCGGGCCGTTTCGCTTTCCAGGTCAAGATCTATCTGCTCGAAATCGAAGGTACACCAAATCTTTTCCTGGCTTCCGTCGGCAAACTCCACATCCAGGTAAGGGGGACGCGGTTTGCGGGTGTAGATCTTCTCGAGGTCCTGTTCGGTCGGCTCGCCACCCGGCCAAAAATCCTTGAAGCGGATAAACAGGTCGGCCCACCGGGAGTCGTCTTTTTTCTGAACAAAATCCTGAAAATACTGCGAGCGGCGGGAGATATGATTCACCATCATATCGACCATCAGATCGTATTCCTCAGCCAGGGCTTCGATATCACTCCAGCTCCCGAAGCGCGGGTCCACCTCGTTGTAGGTCAGCGGGGCAAAACCACGATCCCCGGAGGAGGGGTAGAAGGGAAGCACATGCAGGCCCCCGAACAATCCGGAAAGATAATGTGAAAGGGCATACCGTAGTTCAGGCAAATTCGTGCCCAAACTATCAGCATAAGTGATGAGCTGACAGGCGTTGCGTATCGGCATATTGAACCTCTTATTTTATTCTATCTTGTGCCATTATAAAAGATTGAATATCTTTTTCAACCTGTCCGGCGAGGTTCGGTCTACAAGTTTGACAAACAGATCCCAACCGGCGCGTTCACGCCGAAACGCGGCTTCGACCTCGCCGCGGTCTATTCTGTTCTCCAAATCGAGCAGTTCGTCGACCCCCTCCTCTACAATGTAGCGCCCGGCGGTCTCGTTTTTGTGAACCACAAACTCGCAAGCCTTCAGCAGCGTGGCAAAGGCGGCCTGCGCCCGGGCCAGCTCACCGGCAAACACTCCCGGCATCGGATCGATCTGGTATTTCACATCCAGCATCTCGACCAGCCGCTTGAAAATAATCAGCCGGTACATGTCCCCGATAAAGCGGGTGGCGGCAGTCTTCTGCTCAGCCCCGGATACCGATGACTTGTAATGAGCGATTCTCAGGTTCGGATGAAATATGCCCCGAATGCCATGCGGCAGCCCGGAAAAATAGAACTGCTGATCTTCCGCCCGTCCTACCCAGGAGAAGGTGAACGGCAGTGCCCGGCGCAGACCGTGATTCGTGATTCCATAGCCCCCGCCTTTGACAACCGGGTGCGAGATCCCCGCATCCAGAGAACTGACGGTATTATACAGAGCGGTCATTCGGCCATGGGCAAAGGATTTCTGAAAGAACATGTTCGGACCGGTCCAGGTGTTGGGCACGGCCACGTCCGGAGCCCGCAGCGCCTTTTTATAACCGAGCTTGTCGATGTCCGTGCTGTTCATGTACTCGCCTTCGTTCACCGCCAGCTCAACCGCATTACCCTCCGAATCCTCGGCCTCACCGCCCCAGTACTGGTGACACAGGGTCTGAAACCAGGTCGAACCGGTAGCCTCGAACAGATCCCGGCTGCGGATGCCCTCGTCGGTGTCGAGCTTGAACCCGGCACGTATATTGTGGGTTTTCTCGAGAATGAGCTGTGCGTATTTGAGGGCGGTAAAGTGACGCCCGTACTTGCCGAATACAGAAAATACTTCGAGCGAGTCTTCACCGGCCGCCCGGCCGGTCGCCTTACCGGAGCCACCGGAAGCATCGGCTGCCTCCACCAGAACCCGTTTCACCGCCCGTATTCTTTCTTCGGTCAACACGATTACTTCGAGATGATGGTAATGCTTTTCTTTCAGCAGCCATTCGATCCACTGTCCCGTCGGAGCATCCAGGCCGGCGTGCGTAACTGAGACCGACAGCAGAACAGGTACCCGGTACTCATCCGGCAGCACCCCCTGCTGCTTTTCGAAGGCTATGTCACCTTCCAGCTCCTGCAGACAGGATACCAGCTCATGGCGGCTGTCCTCCTCGTACAGAGGGACCGGATGATCATAGTCGGCTACTTTCTGACCCGGATCAGCCCGCAGCTCCCGTACAAGCCCCTTGAACTGTTCCGGCAGGTCCCGGTGCTGCTCCGCCTCTTCTTCAGGGACGGTATAGAGTGCGTTCAACTGCAATACTACTTCGGTCGCTTTGACAGGATGAGGATTAGTTCTGATGTTGGCCAGTTTCCAGCGGGGGAAGACTTCCCGGTCATCAAGTTCGAGCTCCGGCACCCATACCTTCGAAATTGCTTCAGCCAAGAGCTCCTGGTTCACGCCGCTTTCAAACAGCTCCAGCACGGCATCCACCTTTTCAGCCTGTTCGGGACGGGAATAAAAGCGCAGAAAATCCTCGACTCCCCGGCGGACAAACTCCTCGAGCGGAGTAGCGGCATGCACCTCTTGGTAGCGATAGGTATTCGAGGCGACTTTCCGGAGCAGATCAATCACCGGCAGTAACTGCTCCGAGGAGGCAGCCCTTTCTATAGTAAAACCGGAAAGCCCG
>JAASTM010000209.1 GCA_021767325.1 Spirochaetales bacterium | reverse complement strand
CTATAAAAGATATCACAATTATCCGCATCAGGCAAATTTATTTTCTAAAGGTTTCATAAACTCAAATTTCTAGTTATATTTACAGTATGAATCTTAAGAACACAGCGGAAGAGATAGGTATAAGTGTTGAGGCTTATAAGCGCTTATGCAGACTCTTCTTAGACAACACCGATACGGATATAGACAAGCTCAAAACCGCCTTCGCCCAGCGCAGACTGAAGGATGCGGCAGACATTGCCCACCATATTAAAGGCGCAGCTTCGAATATGGACTTCACTGAAATGGCAGATACGGCCAAAAGATTGCAACTGAAAACATTAGAATACCCTTCAGATAAGCACGAGTTGCTAGATCATTATCAAAAACTCGCCGCTATGTACCAGGATATTAAGACAGAGATAGAAGCACAGCTATGAAGAGAATTCTTGTAGTAGACAACAATCCGGTTATGCTCGAGTTCATGAGTGAGATCCTTACTCAAGAAGATTACAACGTTAAAACAGTTGATAACGGTGTTGATGCACTTGTAATCGGCCGGCAGTTTCGGCCTGATATTGTGTTTGTGGATTTGATTATGCCGTATATAGACGGCAAACAGCTCTGTCGCCTCTTCCGCAGACATACAGAGTTTTCCGACACCCGTATCGTGATTGTATCGGCAATTGCAGCGGAGGAACCAGACTTCAATTTTAGTGAAATCGCCGATGCCTACCTGGCCAAAATGCCATTTCGAATAATGAAACCTTATGTAATAGATATTATTCAAAAGCTCGAATCAGAAGATGCTACGGTTTCAAATAAAATAATCGGGTTGGATAAAATCTATAACCGTGATATTACGAAGGAGCTGTTGTTTTCCAAACAGCACATGGAAGTACTGCTTTCCAGCATATCCGACGGATTCTTTGAACTAAATTCAGATCTCCAAATCATCTATGTAAATGATGCCGGGGCTGCACTTTTTAAGAAACAGCGGGATGAGCTCCTGACCGCTTTTTTCCCTGCTCTGTTTCCTGATCAGGTCAGCAGTCAGATTAAAGAGATAACCGATTCGCTCGATGGTGAAGAAGTAGATTTGGGGATGGATGGAGCTGTAAGATTAGGTGATAGGTTCATTCGGCTTCGATTCAATACAGTCGCATACGGCGCATACCGGTCAATCATAGTTATGATACAGGATGTATCTGACCAGAAAGAGGCCGAGCGGATTATACGGAATGACCTCAAAGAAAAAGAGATGCTGCTCAAGGAGGTACACCATCGGGTAAAAAACAACCTAAATGTTGTTGCTAGTCTACTAAATCTCCAGACCACCTTTCTCAGTGATGATGCGAGTAAAAAACATCTTACCGACAGTAAAAACCGTGTTGAGAGTATGGCTCTCATGCATGAACAGCTCTATCATACAGAAGATTTATCCGGTGTCTATTTGGACAGCTACCTCAACGATCTCATTGCTCAACTGATAAATATCTATAATCCCAATGCTACTCCCGTAAGAACCTTCATCGAAATTCCTTCGATTCACCTGGACCTAACCATTGCTGTACCGCTTGGCCTTATCATCAATGAACTCATTTCTAACAGTTTAGATCATGGCCTGAAGAACCAGGCTGATAGCTATTTATCTGTAAAATTTGTTCAGGAATATCATACTGCGCAGTTGTTTATTCATGATAATGGAATCGGACTGCCGGAAGGCTTTGATCCTGATCACAATGAGTCTCTAGGCCTGCTGCTGGTAACAAATCTGGCTAATCAGCTTAATGGCCGGTTTGATATCTATAACGAGGATGACGGCACAACCGCAGTAGTAGAATTTCGCTTGTAGTTAATGGCTATAATCCTGGCGCGCAAGAGTTCACTCGCTCACAGCGAGTACAGCCTGAATTTCACATCCACACATACTTCGACCAAAATACTCCATCGTGCTTATCAAGGGTGCCGGTCATCCGCGCCCAAACAATCATCTGCGACCACTTGCCCTCCAGCAGGTTGAGGTTGCCCAGAATGAAAATGACGTCTTTATGGAAACCTGGCCGGTATTGCATGCCGATTACCTGGATAAGTATTCCGACAGTCTGTATGACGTTGGCATAATATATGAAGGGACTCAGGTTGGTCTGGTGGTTCCGCAGTATATGGTAGATGATGGTGTAAAGACTATCTCCGATCTCAAGAAGCCTGAAATAATGGAAAAGTTGCGTGGAGAAATTACCGGTATCGATTCGGGTGCAGGTATGATGCAGGATATTGAGAATGAGGTAATGCCGGGCTATGGACTCGATGAGGCCGGATACAAGCTGGTTGCATATAAGAATGCAGACGATCCGTATACCATGGCACAGCAGTGGGTAGAAGAAAACCGCGCTATCGGGCGGTTTTTTTATTCTCGTTCTGCATGCAAAACAATAAAACATTTACTTGACAATTTTTGTAATGTTAATAACTTTGAGTGCATGGAGGGACGTTATGATGAGAAAATCTATACTTCCGATATCTTTAGCACTTCTGGCTTTTTCGGCTTCGTTGGCATTCGGGATGGATCCAAAGGCGCCGGCTGACCGAAATATCAGCTTTCCGGGACCCGATGGCACGACTCTTTCCGGATATATTGCAGTGCCTGCGGGCAGCGGGCCGTTTCCAGCTGTACTAATGATTCACGAATGGTGGGGTCTCAACAGAGACACTGCACTCCTGGCAGACGCATTATCAGAGGAGGGGTTTGTAGTGCTTGCCGCCGATGCATTTAGGGGTAGTGTTGCGGACACCGTGCAGGCTGCTCGCAGCCAGGTTCAGAATACCCCCCGCGAACAAATTGCCGCGGATCTTGATGCAGCACTCGCATTTCTCCGGGCACACCCCAAGGTCGAGACAGAGAAAGTGGCCTCATTGGGGTTCTGCTTTGGTGGAACGCAGTCTATGTATATGGGCACCCGTAATCCAGAGCTTTCAGGCGTAGTCATTTTTTACGGCGGAGGGCCGATTACTTCGGTGCAGCAACTCGGTGAGATGCGCTCGGCCGGGCCGGTTCTCGGTATCTATGGTGAAGAGGACCGAGGCATACCCCTTGATCAGGTCGAGGCGTTTGAATCTGCGCTCGAGACTGAAAAGGTGGAGCACACAATTGAAGTATACCCTGGTGTAGGCCATGCTTTTGTGAAAAGCGATACCTATAACGCCGGAGGTACAGCTCAGACAGCTTGGATGCAAATGGTCGGTTTTCTAAAGCGAAACCTCGAGTAAAGTACATAGGATCCTTCAAGTCTGAGATATTACCTTGTGTAAATCCTGAGCGGTCGTAACCGGCCGCTCACAAGAAAATCCGCTGCACACATATGCAGAAGCACCAGTGCTTGAGTTCGACGTTAATGTGGCGGTAAAAGCCGCGGACTTCGCCAGTGCCTCTGCATTGGCGGATGTTTTATGATGAACCACAGCCTTCGGATAGAGCTCCGTCCGCAATATCTTCAGCATTGCTTCTGCTTCCTCTCCATCGCCGACGACCACAATCTCGCGTGATTTTCCGGACAGTAGTCTATACACTGATCCAATGATAACACTGCATGCAGTGGGCGCTGTACTGATTTCGCTTTTATGGGTGCTCAGGGTTCGCAGTACCGCGTTTCTATACTCGAGTTCTCCGGTTAGTCGAAACAGTAGCTCCAAGTTTTCGACCACTATGGAGGTACTCGATGGAATAGCACCATCATATAATCCCTTGAAATTCAGAGTAACATGGTCGCCTCGGCTCGCTGGACCGGTTTTTGTGTCGCTTATACTGCTGCCAGCCGCGGTGAAAAAGCCTCCGTTGAGTGAGTCCTCGAACATGTTCAGAGTAAGCTGCATTAGTTCAATCGCCATGTTCAGATACTCGATTCTGAATGTGGAGGAATACAATTCAATAAGGGCAGAAATGAGAAACCCATAATCCTCGAGCTGTCCCTCGACTTTGGCTATTCCTTGGCGATACACATGCATCAGAGTTCCGTCTTTCTTTCTCATATTTGACAACAAGAACTCGACAACCTTTTGCGAATCTGCAGTAAAGGTAGTGTCATTTAGAACCCTTCCCGCCCTGGCGAGGGCACGGGCCATCTGGGCGTTCCAGCTGGTGATTATTTTGTCGTCCTTATCCGGGAGTGTCTTTTGCATACGGTAGTCATAGAGCTTTTGTCGCACCTGTTCCCAGTTTGGCACCGGCGTGACTGCAGTGGAAATAGAAGGTGCGTGCAAAATATTTGTCGACTGAGCTTCTCCCGTTACAGGATCAGTCCAATTTCCTTCAGGAAGCACATTGAAACTGCGCAGAACCTCTTTTTCATTCTTCGACAGAAGAGCGTCCATTTCGGGATAACTCCATAGATAAAACCACCCCTCCTTATCCTCACTCTCTGCGTTCAGGGCTGAAAAAAAGGCTCCTTCTTCAGTCATTAGTTCATTGTGAGTGAAATGAAAAATCTCCCTGACAGTTTGTTCATACTCCGGCTGTAGGGTGGCCGCATAGGCATCAGTATACAGGAGGGCGAGTTGTGCCTGATCATAGAGCATTTTTTCGAAATGCGGCACCTTCCAAAAACGGTCAGTGGCATACCGGTGAAAACCATAACCGATATGATCATAAATACCCCCGGCCCGCATGCTGTTCAGACTCTTGACCACCATCTGGGCTACTTGGTTCGAGGAATCCATTGAACCGCCGTGTTTTATCATAAAATCCAACAGGTGCGCCTGGGGGAATTTAGGGGCAGTACCTAACCCACCGGCCTGATGATCATATGAACTCCTCAGACTTGCGAGTACATCCTGTATACCTGGAATATCATATTCTGTCTCTGAAGAGAGGTCTATTTGCTGTGTGTAAGCGCGTGTATTAGACTCCTGCACCGCCTTCATAATCGAGTCTGCAGAATTGAGCACCTTTTGATTTTCTGTACGCCACAGCCTATCTATTTCCGGAAGCAGCTCCATCAAACCGGCTCTCCCCGGCACCCCATTCTTCGGTAGGTAGGTTGCAGTGAAAAACGGCTTCCCCTCCGGGGTTGCAATCACCGTGAGCGGCCATCCACCGGAACCGTTCATTTTTAGGGCGATATCCATATAGAAGGTATCAATATCCGGGCGTTCTTCTCGATCTACCTTAATAGAAACGAACATTCTATTGAGAAGTTCAGCAACTTCCAGGTCTTCGAATGATTCCCGGGCCATAACATGGCACCAATGACAAGTCGAATAGCCAATTGATATAAACAAAGGCCGCTGCAGGCGTTTAGCCATCTGAAAGGTAGCATTTTCCCACATTT
>JAASTM010000208.1 GCA_021767325.1 Spirochaetales bacterium | reverse complement strand
GTGATTTTGTAAATCATTTGGGGGATGATCTGTTTCGAATAAATGGTGCTGGCCGCGGCCATGCGCTTTCCTTCAACGATGCTGAAGGTCTCTATACTGTCGAGACCCTGGATAATCTCGGCCATCTTCTCCGCGCCGTAGTGCTGAAAGATGCCTTTCGGATCGTTCTGGAAACGGGCGTTAGTGGCAATCTCTTTCAATACCGGGTTCATGCCGCCGGGAGCCATGTGCAGCCAGGTGATATAGGCGTTCGGGGTAAACAGGTAGCGGATGAATTTCTGGGCTGCTGCGATTTTGGCCGGATCGCCGTGATCGGGTATACCGAAGCTCACGATGGTGCCGTAGCCGGCGTCCTGAGAGTTGGTAATGGTCGGAGCAAGCCGGGTGTTCTGTACCAGTTCCGGGTCAAAGCTCTTGCCCTCGAGGTCGGCAAAGTTTTCGCTGGTCAGTGAGTTTTGGGCGTTTTCTTCGATGGCAAGGTCGTCCATGATGTAGGTAGAGTAGAAGAACATCGCCATTTTGCCCTGCAGGTAGTAATCGCGGGCGCGCCAGGTTTGCGGGCCGGGAGGTGTGTACTGGGCTAGCTGGGCATAATACTCGATTGCTTCCTCCATCTCCGGGGAATCGAAGATCAGGTTTCCGTCGGCATCGAAGAGTTCGGCCCCGTTGGCCATGGCGATCTGTGTAAAGCACTGCTCGGCATAGGCTTCGGCCTTGGTGCCGACCAGAATGCCATACTGGTTTTTATCGGGCTGATAGAAGTATTCGGCGGCCTTACGGATGTCCTCCCAGGTCGCCGGCGGATTCAGTCCGGCTTCTTCGAACCAGTCGGCCCGGTACCAGATGCCCTGTACCCACCCGTGATAGGGAACCCCGTAGTAGCTGCCCTTGTCGGCAGTTTCATTCAGGCGCAGGGTGCCGGCATAGAACTTGCTTTTGCCAACCTCATTGATGACCTTGGTTATGGCCTGCGGATCGAGCAGCCCCTCGGTGCCGAAGGCGACTGCGTTTTCGGCAGCACACTCGATCATCCCCGGCAGAGTACCGGCGGCGGCAGCGGTGTTCAGCTGGGTTGCCATGTCGTTTTCATCGACTGCTACCAGATTCACCGAGATGTTCGGGTTCAGGGCCTCGAAGGTATCGATCAAGACCTGGATAGTCGCCATACGGTCGGACTGTGTCTGGGTCGACCAGAAATCGATTGAGACCGGCCCTTCCATCTGTTCGGCCGCCGGCTCTTCGGCAGCCTGGTCCTGAGCCTCACTCTGGCCTCCGGCCCACACAAACGCTGTGAGAAGAAGCAGATAAGTGAATAGTACTATGCACTTTTTCATAGCATCTTTTCCTCCTTTTTATCTTTTTTACCTATAGAATGGTATCCGCAGTACGGCCGGCGAACAATAGTACTGTAGTACCGATTTGGTACCGCTAGTACTCCGAGGGTGAGCAGCCCGCCTCTAATCTAAACCTCCGTTCGAAACTGGCGTAATCGGTATAGCCGACCGAATGCGCCACCTCCCGAATTGATAAGCGTTTTTGCGACAGGAGACGTTTGGCCGCATCCATTCGCTGTTCGATCAGATAGCGCTGTAAGGTCCTGTTTTCGGTTTTGCGGAAGATACGTGAGGCGTATGAGCGGTCTACGCCGATATAATCAATCACATGCTGCACGCTAATCGGCTTCTGGTAGTTGGTTCGGATGAAGCGCTTCATGGCCTCTACATAGAAATAAGGCTGAGGCTGGTGGGGGGAAAAATGCTGGTCCGCCTCCGAGCCGGTTGCGGGAGAAAAACCCTTCTCATCTGGATTGTGGGCTTCGTCCATCAATTCACCAAAAAACTGCAGCAGCAGCCCGTCGGAGACCAGTTCGAAACCCCGGGCGCGTTTAGCCTGCACCAGGATGATTTCGGCCAGTCTATCCGCAATCCGCTGCGAAAAAGAGCGGAAGCAGATGATCCTGTTCTCAGAAAAACCGCAGTACCGTACTATTTCTGCGGCACGGTCGCCCTGAAATCCTATCCAGGCGAAGTGCCACGGATCAGCTTTGTCGGATGCGTAGCTCATCGCCTGTTCCGGAAAATAACAGAAAAGGTCTCCGGCGCTCAGCTTCCGGGCTGTATCGTAAGTGTGCACCCAGCCGCTGCCGCTCAGCACGTAATGCAGCAGGAAATGCGAGCGTATGCCGCTGCAGTGTTTGTTCGGCGGACACTGTTCGTGTCCGGTGTACAGCAGGTTGGTATCGGCCTGTGGGGCAATGGTGTTGAAATATTCCACCCCATTTTTCATGTTCATATCCTATCATGGGAGTCCACATTTTGCTATATACGCCCGGTTTTGGTGGGCGTATGCTGTGGCCATGAGAATTACATTTTTAGGTGCGGGTAGTACCATTTTTGCAAAGAATGTGCTCGGGGATGCGCTGCTGACCCCCTCGCTGCAGGCGGCGGAGATTCATCTCTATGACATCGACGGGCGGCGGCTGCGTGATTCGGAGCAAATGCTGCGGAATTTGAACCGTAATCTGAACTCAGGGCGGGCGGTCATTCGGTCTTTCTGCGGTGAGGAGGAAAGGGAGTCAGCCCTGCAGGGGGCCGATTTTGTGGTGAATGCAGTTCAGGTGGGCGGCTACGACCCGGCCACAATTATTGATTTCGAAGTGCCGGCGCGGTACGGACTGCGTCAGACCATCGGCGATACTCTCGGAATCGGGGGCATCTTCCGCGGGCTACGGACCCTACAGGTGATGCTTCCGATAGTCCGCCAAATGGAGGCGGTCTGTCCGGATGCGCTGCTACTCAACTATGCCAATCCGATGTCAATAATTACCGGGGCACTCTTGAGGGTCTCCGGTGTGGCGACGGTGGGCTTGTGTCATTCGGTGCAGGTCTGTGTGCCGCGTCTGCTCAGTTACGTCGGTTTGGAGCTGCCGGCCGAGGAAGTACAGTGGCACATCGCCGGAATCAATCACATGGCCTGGCTGCTGAAGATCCGCCATGGCGGAGAGGATCTGTATCCTGAAATTCGACGGCGCGCGGCGGAGCTGAAAGGACATCCGGACAGTCTGCGCTTCGAGCTGATGCGGCGCTTCGGATATTATGTAACCGAATCATCCGAACACAATGCCGAATACACGCCCTATTGGATAAAAGCGGCCTATCCCCGGCTCATCGAGGACTACCAGATTCCCCTGGATGAATATCCGCGCCGCTGCCGGCAGCAGATTGAGGAGTGGAATCAGCGCCGGGATACCCTGGTCAATAATGGGGATATCACCCACAGCCGCTCTTATGAGTATGCATCCAGAATCATGGATTCGGTGGTCAGCGGCCGGCCCCGGCGGGTTCACGCCAATGTGGCCAATCAGGGCCTCATTCCGAACCTCGGCCCCGAAGCGGTGGTCGAGGTGCCCTGTCTGGTGGACCGCAACGGGGTGCAGGGGGTCTACTCGGGCCCGCTGCCGACTCAGTGTGCCGCCTTGAACAGCGCGGCGGTGAATGTGCAGCTAATGACAATTGAAGCGGCATTGAGCGGAAAGCGGGAGGCCTTGTATCAGGCGGCGCTGCTCGACCCCCACACCTCCGCCGAGCTGAGTATAGACGATACTATCGCCCTCTGTGACGACATGCTGGCGGCCCACGGTGAGTACTGCCGGATAATATAATGAAAAACTACCAGTTGGTGGCCAGTCCGCCGGGAAGTTTCGAATGGAGGGAGTTGGCGGAATTGCATCCGGCGGCTGATGAGGTGCTGGTCGACTGCCGTTACGGGGCGATCAAACATGGCACCGAGTTTTCTATGATAAAGGGTACTGCCGCCGCCCGCGGGCCGTGGAATGCCGAGCTGAGCCTCCATGAGCGGAGTGCGGCCCGGGAAGGGGACTCCGATTGCATCGCAGTTGGAAATATGGTCTGCGGACAGGTTATCGAGGTGGGTGCAGCTGTGACGGACCTTGCAGCCGGCGATACGGTGTTCGGCTATTCCACCTTTGCCCGCCGGGCATTGCTGCCCCGCGGGCGGGTGTGGAGGCTGCCGCGGTCGGTGCACTGGAAATCGGCCCTCTGTCTGGATCCGGCCAGGTTCGCTTTGGCGGCTCTGCGGGATGCGGGGGTGCGGATCGGTGATTCCGTGGCGGTGTTCGGATTAGGGGCGATCGGTCTGATTACCGTGCAGCTGGCCGGTCTGAGCGGTATCTCCCCGGTCATCGGAATTGATCCGTTGGCTGCCCGGAGGGCGGCGGCGGAACGAATGGGAGCGGATCTGTGTATAGACCCGACCGGACCGGAGGGGCGTGATATTGGGCGCCGGTTGAAGGAGTTCTGCGGAGGACGCGGGGTCGATGCGGTAATCGAACTCTCCGGTTCGGCCTCCGCCCTGCAGGCGGGGCTGCGGGGGGTTGCCTTCGGGGGCGCTGTGGTCTGTGCCGCCTTTCCGGCACCTTATCCGGCAGGGCTGGATTTCGGGGCTGAGGCACATATGAACCGTCCTCAGATTATCTTCTCCCGCGCCGCCAGCGATCCGAACCGGGAGCACCCCCGCTGGAGCGGTGAGCGCATAGAGGCGCACTGCCTGCGTCTGATTACGGAGGGCAAGCTGAACGGGGCTGCGGTAATCGACAGGGTGGTTCCATACTGGGCACTAAAAGCGGAGTACCGGCGCGTCATGGACGACCAGTCGCAGGCGATAAAACTGGGCGTCGATTTTACCGACTCTCACGGGGAGGAAATATGGACAAAATAAGAGCAGCTCTGTTCGGAGCAGGGGCTATGGCCCGGATGCATGCGCGGAACGCGCTGCAGGCCGGCGGTGTAGAGCTGGCCGGAGTGTGCAGCCGCAGTGCGGGGAGTGCCGCAGCGCTTCAACAGGAGCTGGAAGTGCCGCTGCCGTACTTCCCCGACTTCAGGAGTATGGTGGATACGACGAATCCGGATGTCTTATTTGTCTGCGTGCCGCCGTACGCGCATGGCGGAGAGGTGGAGTACGCAGCTGAGAGGGGAGTTCACCTGTTTCTCGAGAAGCCGCTGGCCTTGACCCTGGAACGGGCTGAGTCGATCTGCAGCGCCGCCGCAGACGCCGGAGTAATCACACAGGTTGATTTTCATCACCGTTTTCACCCCTTGGTCGGACGGATGAAGGCTGCGCTCAACGATCGCAGTGCCGGACGCCCGCTTCTGATGCAGAGCCGGTTTTTCTGCAACTCTCTGCATGCCGACTGGTGGCAAAGAAAAGAGTTGAGCGGAGGACAGCTCCTCGAACAGGTCATTCATCTCTTCGATCTGATACTCTATTTTCTCGGTCCGATTCGGCAGG
>JAASTM010000207.1 GCA_021767325.1 Spirochaetales bacterium | reverse complement strand
TCGGTGAAGCGGGTCAGATGTTCGAGACGGCGGGCAATATCCGGAGAGATAACGTGTTCAATGCGGCAGGCGGTGTCCTGGGCCTCTTCCACCGGTAGGCAGAGGACTTTGTGCAGGAATCCGGCTACCGCGAAATGCCGGTCTGTCACCGACTGAGCGATTCTTTTTCCCTGTGCAGTCAGTACTATGTAAGAGTTTTTCTCATAGTTCACAAGGCCCTTTTCTTTCAGCGCTTTCAGAGCCGAAGTCACGGAGGGCATCTGAACGCTGAGGGCAGCGGCGATATCCTTTACCCGGGCAACCCGGTTTTTGGTTTCAAGGGTGAGAATCGTTTCGAGGTAGTCTTCCATACTGGGAGAAAGCGATGAGTCCGCAGCCATAACGGTACTACTATATCCGACTTTTAATATTTCAGCAATAATGGGTGCTCCGTAAACGCCGGGTCCCCCGGGCAGCCCGGACCCGTCGCCAGGAGCACCGCAACCGCCCCCGGCCGGAGACGCTATAATCATAATTGACATTCTCTGATACTAACTTATAATCAGAGTTAGGGTTTTTAAACATGTTCGAATTGTCCGAAGAAGTAAAAAAAAGAATCGCCGCACTTACTGATGATTTTACTCATCAGCTGCCATCGCGCCTGAAAGAACTGCAGAATACTCTTACAGGGCTCAAGAAATCGACCGATATAGATAATATGAAGAACTTTCGTTTGATGGTGCACAAGCTGGCCGGATCGGCGGCGACCTTCGGACATGAGAATTTGTCCCTCAGAGCCAAGGAGTTCGAGGCATATTTGGATGGTTTTATCGAAGATGCCGTGGTTCCGACCGACACAGATTGGGAAAAAATCGAGTGGTATCTGGACCACCTGCAGGTTGATGTAGAAGATTCCAGCGATTTGGAAGAGCTGCAGGCGCCTGATGAAACCGATGAAATCATCTCAAACGAAAACGAAGATCAAGAACTATATTATCCGCGGGCCATTCACCTTTACGGCTTTCCGATCGACCTGGTGGTGGAACTTTCGAAACAGCTGGGGTTCTACGGCTATAATGTGAAGGTTCTGCCCGGCTTGGATGAGGTGGAGGCCACCCTGAAGGCCGGCGGATCTGAACTCATTTTTGTGCATACTCATCAGTTCGAAAAAGAATCCCGCTTCGAGCAGCGCTTAGCGCGGCTCAAGAAAAACTATCCGAAAGAGCTGTATGTGGTGTTTATCTCCGATGAGGACACCTTCGAGCTGCGCCTGAAGTCGGTACGCGCCGGCGGGGATGCCTTTTATGTGCTGCCGCTGGATATCGGTCAGCTGATGGACAAGCTGGAGTCCTTAGTCAACCGCGAGAAAGAGAATCCGTATCATGTACTGATAGTCGATGACGATCAGGAACAGGTTGCCTATTATGCCCTGCTGCTGCAGCAGGCCGGCATGATTACCTCGGTGGCCTCCGACCCGATGAAGGTACTAAGTGTGCTGGTCGAATCGAAACCCGATCTCATACTGATGGATATTTATATGCCCGGCTGCAGCGGTACCGAGCTCACCCGACTTCTGCGGCAGCACGACGCATTTATTACCATTCCCATTGTCTTTCTCACTTTCGAATCATCGAAGGAGCGACAGCTGTCGGCAATCCGACAGGGAGGTGATGATTTTCTTACCAAGCCGATCAAAGCGGACAATCTTATTTCGGTGGTAAAACTGCGGGCTGAGCGCAACCGCAACCTGCGTTATTTCATGGAGCGGGATTCGCTCACCGGGCTGCTGAATCATTCGAACCTGAAGGAACAACTCCATCGGGAGGTAATGCGCTGCCAGCGGACCACCCTTCCGCTCAGCTTCGCGATGATTGACGCCGACCATTTCAAGCGGGTCAATGATACGTACGGCCATCTTACCGGCGATCGTGTACTTAAATCTATGGCGCGCATTCTGCAGGACCGTCTGAGGCGAACCGATATTATCGGCCGTTACGGCGGCGAGGAGTTCGGGGTAATCCTGCTCAACACCGATGGTGAGCAGGCGGTAGAAATAATGGATGAAATCCGGGATAATTTTTCACGGGTGATGCATCATGCCGAACATCAGGAGTTCACCGTCACATTCTCCTGCGGAGTGGCCTCCTTTCCCGATATCAAAAACGCCGGCAAGTTGAGTTCGGCGGCAGATGAGGCCCTGTATGCGGCCAAGGCGGATGGGCGCAACCGGGTGTATCACATAGCCGATCTGTCCGACTCAGAATAAGCGCAGCACCTCTTTTATACCTGTTTTAGCTGAATCTTCCAGTCCAAAGACCATTCCACATGCTGCCACCACGGATCGCCGTTTATTCCTATAGAATAGGCCCCGATCCGTGCGCTCTTCCATACCCGCCCGGACGGACTAAAGGTATGCAGCTCAACCGGCGGCTGCTGTGCAGAGGAGAATTCGTTGGCCCCTAAAAAGATTCCCGCTTCAACGGGAAAAAGGCCGTCCGATGGCGCAGCCAGAACAGAGCTGTCGGGTAAGGCTGCCTGCAGGCTGCCGGCGGTGTGCGCCGGCTCGATTGATACTTCCAGAAACAGTGCATCTTTATTTAGCTTCAGTGTTCCGGGTTCGATCCTGAACTCGCCGGCACCCTGAACGGGAGGCTTGGCGGCGAAGCGGGCAAACGGCGCACTGTCCGGCGGAGCGCTGCACCAGGCCAGGGGAATTACCGGATCGAAGGCCAGGGCGGATGCCAGGCCGAGTTCCCGGAACAGCCTCTGCCGCAGCGCCTGCAGTTCGAGCCGGGCCTGCTGGTTGAGAATAATCGAAAGAAGATAGAATTCCCGCGTCATTATTTGCAAAAGATGCCACAATAAATTACATTGGTCAAATAGAAGGAGTACCGCACGATGAAAAGAAAAGTCCAGAGAATCTCCAATTACATCACAGATCAGCTGCAAATGATCGATGGAGTTGTTGCCATTACTCTGCATGAATCTGCGGAAAGCGATATAAACGATCCGTATTTTTTTCTCAGTCTGGATGTCTATTATCAGGGGGCCTTGCCGGATGCCGGTCGGCGGCAGAGTCTGTTCGAGGATGCCGGCGGCTTCGAAACATCCGCCTATTCCAGTAAAGACCGCTTTTTTATTGAAAAGCTGCCGGTAAGGATAGAATACAAGCATATCAAGCGGGTCGAGCACCTGCTGCAGAACGTGAATGAAAACCTGTGGGCCTTCCGCGAAACCGGAACCTACATGTTCTACCGGCTGGCGAAGGGGGCGGTGCTCTACGAGGACGGCTCATGGCTCAACGAAATCCGCAATCGTCTCAATCAGCTTCCCGAGAGCTTCTGGGAAGCCCTGCGCGAGTCATTTTTCTACAGCGCCGAACACAATCTGGTCGACCTGAAATCTGCGGTTCTGCAGAAGGACGACCTGTTTTATCTCTTATCCCTTTCCGGTTTTATCAAGAGCATCTGTAGTTTTCTCTTTGCGGTGAACAAGCGGTTTGAACCCTCAGGGCGGCAGCTCTTCGAACAAACCCTGGCCCTTAATACCCTACCGGAGAATTTTCGCGGACGTTTTTACAGTATTCTACGCGAAGATCCCGAGTTTCCGCCCGAGCGCAAGCAGGAGATAGCTGAACTGATGACCCGTAGTATGATAAACTTAATGTAAGAGGGACATCTGGTGAAACTATTCCTTATATTGATGCTTGTCCTCAGCCTGTCCGGCTGCGGGGACCGGCAGGTAGAGCGCATCGAAGTATCAACTGATTTTCCCGCGGAGCCGGAGGCACTGCGTTTAGAAGAGCGTCCCGGCGTTGCATCCGAGGCCGAGGGACGTCTTATCCATACGGAAGCGGGCTTGCAGAGCCCGCATTATACCTTTCGCTATGCAAAGCAGTTTTCCGCGCCCGAGACCGAGCTTGCGCTGCGTCTCGAATACTCTTCGGACACCGAACTACAGTTGCATCTGGATTTCGAATCAGCTGATCCGCTGATCGCTGAGCTGCCGAACAGTGCCGGAAGGCAGTCCGTGATGGTTGTTCCGCTCGGCACGGAGCTCCCGCAGTCATTCCAAATCAATACCATCGGCGATACGGACGGCGAGGGTGAAAATGGTTCAACTGCCGGTCTTTTCCAACTGGAGCGCATCGCCCTTCAGCAGCTGCTGCCGCCTGCGGAGACGCTGTCCGGTTTTGAGCTCTCTATTCCATTGCTGCCCGCCGAATCTCCGCTATACCAGTATCGCTATCGTATCGATTATACCTACCACCGCGAACTGCTGCCGGCCGCCGCCTCCGGTTCGACGGAAGACGGTTCTTCTGAAGATGCCCCGGACGAAGTAGTGCCGCTGCGGATGAGCTCCGGCAGCCGGAGCACCGCATTTCGCCTGTTCGCCAAGGAGGGCGAGCATTCAATCTACTTCTACTCGAAAGATCTGGCCTTTCAGCCATCCGACTTGAGGGTTGAAACGGATCTTCCCGGTTTCCGGATTACACAGGTTTCCTATCAACCGGTAGAACTGTTTGCAGAAGATACCCCGACGCCGATACCGGCCGACATGGGAACCATCCTGCGCTACGATACACAGGCCTGGCGCCGCAGTGACTGGGAGCTGTTCTCCTGGAACCTGTTTCCATCCATACTGATGTTCGACTTTCGCGATTATGATATTCAGGCGGCGTTCTTAAAACGATTGGCCTTTTTCGTGGAAAAGAAGGGGAGCACCGGAAAGCTGCTGCCGAATAGCGTGATCGATCCGCTGCACGGCTGGAACGCCCACAACTATCGGGCTCGGGATTTAGCAGCCTTCTTCCAGAAGGCCAAGGCGGAGAACTTTCCTCTGAATCCGGAAGAGGAATTGTTGCGCCGAATTCTCATCGATCGGGGGATTATACGCCGAGAGGACGGTGAGTTTCTGCCGGGGGAGGGCGGATTCCTTTCCTTGTCCCGGGAGAGCAGCGATCGTCTGCGCTACCTTTTTGTGACCCATGAAGGGTATCATGGGCTGTATTTCGCCTCTCAGGAATACCGCCGGGCGGTTCATTCGGTATGGACGCAGCTCAGTGAGGCTGAAAAACGGTTCTGGAAGCTCTTTTTGGATTGGAAATCATACAATGTCGAAGACGAGTATCTTGTTGAAAACGAGTTTCAGGCCTATCTGATGCAGCAGCACCGCTCGTACGTGGATACCTACTTCAAAGAATATATAATCCCGCGTTTCGTATCCCTCTATCCCGAGTATGAACAGCAGGCAGAGGGTTTTTTACGGCAGTACCCCGAGCATTTCAGCCGTTCGGCCGAACTGATCGAGCGGTCCGCCCAGTCTTTGGTGGGAATTTC
>JAASTM010000206.1 GCA_021767325.1 Spirochaetales bacterium | reverse complement strand
TACAGTCTTTACAATCTCTTCGAACTGCTCGGAAAAGTGCAGGATACCGTGAAGGTCGACCAGTTGCCGGAACGCCCGGATTTTGACTTCAACTCATACGACCAGCATATGAACAGTATCCGGGAGTGGATGGAATACGAAAATACCTATCGTGAGAAACGAGTGTATCAGCGCACCTACTTCTACAATTTCATATTTCCGATGGTCTTCTATTCGATCCGGGCCTGCATCTTCGAATTCCAGCAGCAGGCGGCTGAACTGACCGAGCTCAGCGAGGCCGATGTATCTTGAGTTTCGCCATTTTGCGGAACATCTTGATGAGTCGCGCAGTCTCTGATTCGGAAAGTCCCGACCGGCTGAAAATATCTCTGAAAAACCTGCCGACCTCCTCCTTTTCGTTCTGCTTGAAGAAACCGATTTCATCAAAAGAATCGGTTACCTCCCGGCTCAACTCCAGCAGACGATCCTGTTCGATAGCCTGAAAACCGTGCATAGCTGGCCTGTAATCTCTCGAAAGGCTGTAGGTAATGACCTGTACCGCATGGGACAAATTGAGCGAAGGAAACTTTTCCGAGGAGGGGATACGTACCGCTACGTTGCAGTGCGCCAACTCCTCGTCGGTCAGGCCGTCAGATTCCCGGCCGAATACCAACGAAATGGCTCCTTCACCCATGTCCGCGAGGTGCGCGGCGAACTGTTCCGGAAGCAGTGAGAAATATTTGCGGTATTTTCCGCGGCGGCGGGTTATGCCGGCGGCAAGAATACTGTCGGATACCGCTTCCGGCAGCGTGTCGAAGAACCGGGCTTCTGCAAACAGATCCTGTGCATGCAGGGCAAAGGTTTTTACCTGATTGAGATCGAAAAAATCGGGTGTACGGCCGACGATGACCAGGCGGCTAAAGCCCATCGTCTTCATAGCCCGACAGACCGAGCCGACATTACCCGAGGTTTGCGGTTCGACCAAAACCACCTGAAAGCGTTGTAAATCCGTTTCCATTTTTCTTGACATTACTTCTCTCTAAAGGGTACAATGTTGAAGGTTGTTTATTATATTGAACGAGATTGTATCTGTCAAATGGATGGAAGCGTAAAATACCGAAGCGATATGATTGAACAGGCGCCATTTCAAATCGGGCGCAATATTCAAGAAATCCGAAGAAAACTGAATATGACCCTTGGGCACCTCTCAGCCCGAAGCGGAGTCTCTAAAGCTATGCTCTCGCAGATAGAGACCGATAAGGTCAACCCGACAGTGGTTACCTTGTGGAAGATAGCCAACGGGCTCAATGTGGACATCGATGTGCTGTTAAAAGGCAGCGAAGAGATAGAGAAGAAGTTCAATGTGAGCCGTAAGGACGAAATTACCACGATCGATGCCGAAGAGGGGCGGGTTCACATCCGAGTTCTCTCGCCTTTTTCCATGGTCGAGGACCTGGAGATGTATCTGCTCACCTTCGACAGCGGGGGTAAAATCGAATCGGAGCCACATTTTCCGCAGACCGAGGAGTTCCTGACCATAATCGAGGGTACCGTTGAGGTGCAGGCCGGGGCGCACAGCACCGAACTGCATACCGGCGATTTCATAAATTATCACTGCGATGTTGATCATGCCATTTACAATAAGTCGGATAAGCCGGCTATACTGCACATGATCGTTCGATTTAGTAAACAAGGCTGAGCAGCCTGATCAATATATCTCAACACGAAAACGGCTGTCTGTTATTGATTACAGACAGCCGTTTTTAGTAGCCGGCGCATATGTCGGCCTTCGGATTATGGCAAAATGTGCTAGAGTGCGGGGATATCCCCCAAGGCAACATCCTGCTCGTAATCTATACCGGGTACATCAAAACCATGTATCCGCAAAAAGTCGCTGCGAAATCCCTCCATATCGGCCAACTCATTCAGATTTTCCTCGGTTACATTATCCCAGCGGCGGCCCACCTCGGCCTGGATCTCCGGCTGCATCTCGAAGTCGTCCAAACGTATGCGGTCTTCATTGTCAGTGGGAACTTCTCCGCCGGTGTATAGCCGGTTGCGGTACATGCGTACAATCTGTTCTATGCAGCCCTCGTGCAGCTGTTTCTCCTTCATTACGGAAAACAGCAGCGAAATGTACAGCGGGACGGCCGGTATCACCGCACTGGCCCGGGTGACCACCGCCTTATTGATGGATACATAGGCAGACCCGCCGTTCTGCTGCAGCTGGGAGTTCATGCTGCGGGCGGTGGCCTCCAGGTGCTCCTTGGCCTTGCCGATGGTTCCGGAACGGTAAATCGGATGAGTCACCTCCGGGCCAATATAGGAAAAGGCGACTGTCTGGAACCCATCGGAGATGAGACCATTTTCCTGCAGATAATTTACCCACAGCTGCCAGTCCTCACCGCCCATAACCTTTACCGTCGCATCGATCTCATCCTGCTCGGCTGGTTCCAGGCTGACCTCGGATATGGTTTCCTTCATAAAATCTACCGAACGGGTGGTATAGGTTTCGCCGATAGGCTTCAGGGAAGAGCGATACATGTGGCCGGTGTCGGGGTCGGGGCGTACTCCCGAGGCCAGGCTGTAGACCAGCAGGTCGACCTTGCGCCCGCGCTCCTGCAGAAGTGTACCGATTTTGTCTCTGGTCTCATGGGCAAACGCATCGGCATTGAAACTGAAGGATGTCAGTCCGGCCTTCTCGGCCAGGGTGTCAAAGGCCCGGGTATTGTACCAGCCCGGAGTGGCGGGACGCTTATCGGTAGCCTCCCTTTCGAATGAGACACTGATGGTCTCGGCACCATAGCCGAACGCACCGACCAGCCGTGAGGCCAGACCGTAGCCGGTTGAGCCGCCGATAATCAGAACCGTTTTCGGACCCTTTCCCCGGGCGGCCCCGGAGCCGCTGGGACGGGGCGGGGCCGTGTCGGGGCCCGGATCGGCCGAAAAATCTATCTGCTCTACAAACTCTTTCTGCAGCTGTACTTCGCGCGCACATCCGGCCGGGTGTGCATTCATGCAGATTCCTCCGCGGATTTTTGGTGATATCATGCCAACCTTCCTTTTACTTTTTCTGTGATGTATCTACCAGACAGAGCCACTCCGCCTCGGCCGCCAGTTCTTCGCCGACAAAGGCCTTGCCCTTCTGTTTCAGGGTACGGGGCGTAACTCGCAGGTTTTCGATTTCAAAACGAACTTTTTCGCCGGGTTTCACTTGGCGCCGGAACTTCGCTTTCTCAACACTGGCCAGAAAAAAGAGGGCATCACCGAGGGTCCCCTGGGCGTTGACACCGGCGCCGCCGCACTGGGCCATTGATTCTATCAGCAGAACTCCCGGTACCACCGGGTAACCGGGAAAGTGCCCGCTGAAGAAAAACATATCCTCGCTGAACAGCTTTGTTCCGACGATTTGTTCGTCGTTGTATGATTCCAGGCGATCGACGAAGAGGAAGGGATCGCGGTGGGGAAGCAGTTTTTCTATTTCGCTCATTCCGAATACTCCTTTATCAGGATGACACTGTTGTGTCCGCCGAAACCGAGGGAGTTCGAAATAGCCGCGCTTACTTTGGCTTCGATTCCCTTTCCGGCTACATAATCCAGATCGCAGGCTTCATCCGCTTCCTCGAGATTGATGGTGGCGGGAATGTAGTTGTTACGGATCGAAAGCACACTTATAATTGCCTCGATGCCGCCGGCCGCCCCGACCATATGGCCGGTCATCGACTTAGTGGATGAAACCTTGAGTTTATACGCGTGGTCTCCGAAAGTCTTACGGATTGCCGCGGTTTCGATCGGATCGTTGGTCGGTGTGCTGGTTCCGTGAGCATTGATATAGTCGATATCCTCAGGCTGCATACCGGCCTCGTCAAGGGCCAGCTGCATAGCCTTGGCGGCTCCGCTGCCCTCCGGATCAGGTGCGGTGAGATGATAGGCATCGCAGGTCATCCCGTAGCCCGAAACCTCGGCCAGGATGTTAGCACCGCGTTGTTTGGCATGCTCGAGTTCCTCCAGGACCATGATACCGGCACCTTCGGCGATTACAAAACCGTCACGGTGCTTGTCAAAGGGACGGCTGGCAATCTGCGGAGTGTCATTGTACTGTGTGGAGAGGGCTTTGAGGGCACAGAAACCGGCTATTCCAAGTCCGGTGATACAGGCCTCGGTGCCTCCGGTTATCATGACATCGGTCTGCCCGTGCTTAATGGCGCGCATGGCCTGACCGATTGCATCGGTGCCCGAGGCGCACGCGGTGGTAACCGTATAGCACGGACCGTGAAACCCATATTGTATGGCGATGTGCCCGGGCCCTTCGTTGCTGATAAGTTTGGGAATAGTCATGGGGGGGACCCGTCGCGGGCCTTTATCGAACAGAGTCCGGTGACCCTCTTCAATTATTTCAAAACCGCCGATTCCGTTTCCCAGGATTACCCCGGCCCGGTCAGTATCAATGGCGGCGGAATCCAGCCCGGCCTGCCGCATAGCCTGCATTGCACCTGCAACTCCATACTGGCTGAACAGCGCCATTTTACGGGCGTCCTTTTTATCCATGAACTCGGTCGGATCGAAGTCGCGCACTTCCCCGGCAATTTTTGAGGGGTACTCTTCGGGATCGAGCCGGGTGATCGGACCGATCCCGGATTTTCCTTCTCTGATATTCTTCCACATTGAATCTATTGAATGCCCGAGAGGGCTGACCACCCCCGTACCGGTAATAACTACTCTTCTCATATTGATATCTCCTCGGTTTATCTGGTGTTACATTGCCAGTCCGCCGTCAACCACCAGTGCCTGACCGGTGATGTAGGCAGCTGCATCGGAGGCTAAAAACAGAACTGCAGAGGCGATTTCCTCCGGTTTTCCGGTGCGCCCCAGCGGGATTTGAGCAGTGAGAGCTGTGCGGGCTTCACTGTTCAGTTTCTCGGTCATCGATGTGTCGATATAACCGGGTGCCACTGCATTGACCCGAACGCTGCGAGATGCCACTTCGCGGGCCAGGCTCTTGGTGAAGCCGATCAGCCCTGCCTTCGAGGCGCTGTAGTTGGTTTGTCCGGCGTTACCCATTATTCCCACCACCGATGAAATATTGATGATGCAGCCCTGCCGGGCTTTGAGCATCGGACGAACCACCTTTTTACAGGCAGTGTAAACGGATGAGAGATTGGTCTGAATAACCGAATCCCAATCCTCATCCTTCATACGCATGAGCAGTCCGTCGCGGGTTATGCCGGCGTTGTTCACCAGGACATCGATTCCCCCGTTATCCCCGAGAATCGAATCTAGCACCTCCTCGAGTGCACTGCGGTCGGTGATGTCGGTTGCATGCCAGCTGTAGCTGCCCCCGGCTTCGCCCGCCTG
>JAASTM010000205.1 GCA_021767325.1 Spirochaetales bacterium | reverse complement strand
GAGCTCTTCGACGGTAGTTTCATCATCGGCCTGTTCGCCGTCATCCTGCTGGGCCCATACGAATGCCGGAATCAGTAGAAGTATGAGAATCAGTGTGGTTATTTTTTCGAAGTTGGTTTTCATAGTACACTCCATAGACAAATTTTTCGCTTTTCTATTTAGTAATCTTCCATTGTCCGTCCACTTTCTCAAGAGTGTAGACGACAATAGGTTCGTTGTTTACGATCATATACGCCCGGACCTTGCTTTCGCTCATTGCCTTTATATCATCGATACGAACATCTTTGCGACTGGCTACTACCACATAATTGAAATAATCTTTCAGACTGCGCAGTTTGATGTCGTATTTTTTCAGGAGCGGTGTATCAGAGTACTCCTGCAGTATTTCAGGGTTGCTGTAGTACTCTTTGTATTCATCGGTGAGGTAAGTCAGCCACTCCTGGTAGTTACGGCTTGCTATGATCTGATTGAGTTCTTCAACCAGCTTGCTGAGGTCCTTTTTGGTTTCCTGATACTCCTCCTCTCCCATTTCATATGCCTCTGTACCTGCTGGATCGACGGGTTCGGATGCAGCTTCGGGAGTTTCTTCGGCTGCCTCGGCTTCGGTCTCTTCGGCAGCCGGCTCATTGTCAACAGTTTGCTGCTCAGCTTCCGCAGTTGAGGAAGGTTGGGCGATATCGTTGCTCGTTTCGGGAGTACTCGCGCACCCTGTGAAAAACCACGATACTGTCAGAATACATACAGCCGCATAACAAAGGTATTTTCTCATCAATATCAAGTGTATCTATGTGCGGGTACTTTGTCAAAACTATTTTTAGAAAAACAGGCTAATGGGAAACAACCAGAACAACATTAAGAACTGCCTTGACCAGATAGTGCTCCACTATTACACTTTCCCTATGCAGAAAGCGATTTTTCCTGGGACATTCGATCCGCCGACCAACGGACATCTGAACCTAATTGCCCGCGCGGCAAAGATATTCGAGGTACTGCACGTTGTGATAGCAGTCAATCAGGCCAAGAAAACTCTGTTCACTCCGGAAGAGAGGCTGGAGATGATGGAACAGCTTCTGGAGCCGTATGAGAACGTTGAGGTGCATCTATGGCATCGCTTGATTGTCGATTACGCAGTGGAAACCGGAGCGAAAGTAATGCTGCGGGGTGTTCGGGCGCTGGCGGATTTCGGATATGAGTTTGAGCTGGCTATGACCAATAAGGAGCTGCGGCCCGACCTGGAAATTATGTTTATGCCTACCGACCCCAAATATTTTGTACTACGCTCCTCTGCGATAAAAGAGATAGCTATGTACGACGGAGATCTGTCGACCATGGTTCCTCCTCAGGTAGCTGATGCCCTGCGTCAGAAGCTGAGGGGAGTTGACAATTGATCTGTATTAAGTTATGTTCATTTGACTATAAATCAAGAAATTGAGAGGTTTTTGATATGGCAGTACCTAAAAGTAGAGCCTCAAAAGCACGAAGCAGACGACGGAAAGCGATCAATATGAAGCGCTCCGCCCCCGGCTTGGTTGCATGTAGTTCCTGCGGTAACCTTGTGCTTCCCCATCGCGTGTGTTCCAAATGCGGATCATACCGGGGTCGCCAAGTATTAGATCTTGAATAATACTCAAGAACAATAAGGAGATAGTTATGGACGAAGTGTTTGAAAAGGTAAAGAAACTTATTGCCGAAAAGCTTGAGGTTGAAGAGGAAAAAATCAAACCCGAGGCTTCTTTCCGGCAGGATCTCGGAGCCGACAGCCTTGATACCTACGAACTTGTCTACGCGATTGAAGAAGAAATGGGAATTACCATTCCCGACGAAAAGGCTAACGAATTCGAAACGGTAGGCGACGCTGTAGAGTTTCTCAAGACTCAGACAAAAGAATAGCGAATAGCGGTAGGGACGTGGGTCTTTTACCAAAAGCGCAAAATGTAGTCAACGCTCCGCCAATCGATCAAGAGCGTAAAAAAGAACTGCAACTGTTTGAAAAGCATATTGGAATAAGGTTCAGGAAGCTTGAGCTCCTGAACCTTGCTTTTTCTCACCGCTCGTATGCGAATGAGAGTGGCGGAGAAATCAGCAACAATGAAAAGCTTGAGTTTCTCGGAGACAGCGTACTCGGCCTGGTGGTCAGTGAATATCTGTACTGTACCTTAACCGACCGCGCCGAAGGTGATCTCGCCCGGGTGAAATCTTTTGTTGTCAGTGAGGATAGCCTGGCAGAAATTGCGAAAGGTATCAAAGTTGACAACTTTATCCTGATAGGGAAGGGTGAAGAGTACTCGGGGGGAAGATCGAAAAAGGCGATTTTAGCCGACTGTATGGAAGCCATAATTGGCGCATATTACCTTGATTCAGGCTTCAAGGCTTCCAGAACCTTCATTTTGAAGTATCTCATTCCGGAGATCAACAAGGTGCTGGAGAATAAGCACAAGAAGGATTACAAGACCCTTCTGCAGGAGTTTGTACAAAAGAAGTACAAGAGTTACCCGCGTTATTCTCTGGTGAAGAAAACCGGTCCTGACCATGACAGGACTTTCTGGATTGAGGTTACTGTTGAAGGGAAGGCATACGGTCCCGGTAAGGGCAAGAACAAGAAAGAAGCTGAGCAGCACGCCGCTGGCATTGCCTATCAGGCTCTGACCGAAGAACACGAAAAAACGAATAAAAAGCGTAAAAGGACTCCGGAAAGGGTCAAAAAAAGTTAGCCTTTTTCTTCTTTTAAGTAAGTAGCGTAGAAGCTTCTGGCCAGTGCCAGAAGCTTTTCTTTTGTATTCATGGACGGATCGTCCATTACAGTTTCCAGCAAATGTTCCAGAACCACCCCCATCTCCGGTCCCTTCGGAATACCGGCCTCCTCGGAGAGGATGTGTCCGTTTACCGCCAGATCCCGTATCGACAGCGCGTTTTCCTGGGACAGCACCGCATTGATCCGATCGCGCAGCGGTGTGAGGCTGTCTCTACGCGGCCGCAGCCCGTGCATCCCGTATTGATCTGCAATCCGCAGATCGAACAGATTCGGCAGGTGCTCCTCTCCGACCCGGGCTATGAACCGGCGTACCGCTCCGTCGGACCATTCCGGGGTATAGTTGAACATGTGCTGGGCCACCAGGTGACATACATTTTTCTCCTCTTCCTTCGAGAATTTGAGACGCCGCATGATAGCGTGGCACATTTCCTCGGAGTCCTGCTCGTGGCGGTGAAAGGATATGCCGCCTTCCTCATCGGTCCGTACTGCAGTAGCTTTGCCGATATCATGCAGAAGTGCGGCCAGCCGGACGGTTGTATTGTCCCGCGGTGCCCCGTCGCAGGCCAGCAGCGAGTGGTCGAGTACGTCGAAAGAGTGGAACCCGCCCTGGTCGACCCCGCGACAGTCGGCGAGTTCCGGAAGGATCAGCCGCAGCAGGCCGGTCTCCTCCATGATACGCAGGCCGATTGAGGGGCGCTCGGCAGCCAGCATTTTCACCAGTTCGTCGCGGATGCGTTCGGCGGATACCTGGGATATTGTGCCAACCGTTTCAGTCATGGCCTGGTGGGTTTCATCTTCAATAGTGAACTCGAGCTGGGCGGCAAAGCGGCAGGCCCGCAGCAGCCGCAGCCCGTCTTCCCGGAAGCGCTCGGCCGGCATACCGATGGCCCGGACCAGTTTCTGTTTGAGATCCTTTTGCCCCTCGTGCGGATCCACCAGCGAGCCGTCGACCAGATGAACCGCCATCGAGTTGATGGTAAAGTCCCGCCGCTTGAGGTCTTCGAACAGGTCGGGGGTGAAGTGGATTTCATCCGGATGACGGGCGTTGCTGTACGTGCCTTCGACCCGGAAGGTGGTCACCTCGAAGTGATGACCTTTGAATATAACCGTGACCGTGCCGTGTTTGATGCCGGTGGGGATGACGGAGCGGAATATCTGCATGACCTGCTGCGGTTCGGCGTCGGTGGCAAAGTCGTAATCGGTGGGTTTGTGCCCCAGGACCATATTCCTGACAGCACCGCCGACCAGATAACAGTTGAAATCGTGCCGATGAAAAATCACTCCGAACTCTTTTACTATTTTGGGCAGCCTAAGCTTGTTCAGTTTGTTCATTACCTCTTATAAAAGCATAAAAAAAACCGTCCGGCAAGCGGACGGTTTTTATAATTGAGCTTAAGAGCCCTGAGCTGTCTGAGCTCGTGCGGCTCATACTACTGCAGGAGCTGCAGTACCGACTGGGTCTTCTGGTTGGCCTGGGCCAGCATAGCGGTGGAGGACTGAACCAGAATCTGGTTCTTGGTGTATTCCACCATCTCGGCAGCCATGTCGGCGTCGCGAATCTGAGATTCGGCGGCCTGCAGGTTTTCCGCACCCACCAGGAGTCCGCGGGAGGCGTGTTCGAGGCGGTTCTGGTAGGCACCGAGATCGGCGCGCTGCTTGTTGACTTTCCGCAAAGCGCTGTCGATTACGGAGATCGAGATGTTGGCTTTGTCGGGAGTCGACATAGAGATGAAGCTGGCGGCATGCGGCATGTCGCCGGCGCCCTGGATGCCGAGTCCCTGCGCGGTCATGGTACCGATGTACACCCGCTCGCGCTGATCCATGTTGGCACCGATGTGCAGCCACATGCTGGCGGTTACCGCGTTTTCTCCGCTTTCGGCGGCGAAACGGCCGGTCAGCATGTTCATACCGTTGAACTGGGCGTGGCTGGCAATTCGGTTGACTTCATCAACCAGCTGGCTGATTTCGACCTGGATCTGCATGCGGTCTTCATCCGTGTAAACACCGTTTGAACTCTGTACGGCCAGTTCCCGCATCCGGTGCAGGATGTCCTGACTTTCCTGGAGATACCCTTCGGTGGTCTGAATGAAAGAGATACCGTTTTCGGTATTGCGCTGGGCCTGATGGAGGCCGCGAATTTGAGCCCGCATCTTCTCTGACACTGCCAGTCCGGATGCATCGTCGCCGGCACGGTTGATTCTCAGGCCGGATGACAGCTTTTCCATGTTCTTGCTTACTTCCCAGTTGTTGAACTTGTTCTGGCGTTGGGCAAAAATGGCGCTCATGTTGTGATTAATAATCATACTCTATTCCTCCTTGAATAGTACGAATAAGTGTGCAGACATCCTTGTCTGCCTCATTATCAATTTTCGGCCTCTGGAAAAAGCGCTTTAGCACTTTCTTAAAAAGCGATGAAAAAGACGGAAAAGGCCCCATGTCTTGACACTGGCAGTCCCTCTCCCTAGAATGCTTTCAGCGCATATAACGGGGATATCTGAGGAGGAAGTTTTGTATAAGCCTGTTGACCCAAAAGTGAATTTTCCGCAAATGGAAGAAAACATCCTGAAATTTTGGGAAGATAAAGACATCTTTCAAAAATCTATTGATCAGAG
>JAASTM010000204.1 GCA_021767325.1 Spirochaetales bacterium | reverse complement strand
TTCCGCTGGGCCGGCAGATACTGAGTAAAGCCTGCCGAGAAATCCACAAGCTGCATCAAGGGGGTTTTCAGGAGATATCAGTAGCTGTCAATATCTCCGGCAAACAGTTCCAGGACGCATCTCTGATAAACCAGGTTCAGAATGTCATTGACGAAACCGGCATTGATCCGACCAAGCTGAACATAGAGATCACTGAAAACGCTGCCATTTCCAACATTGAATCGGCCCAATACATGATGGAAGAGCTCGGCCGGATGGGGGTTAAAACCTCAATCGATGATTTCGGCACCGGCTACAGTTCACTGGCTTATATAAAGCGCTTCAAATCGCACACACTGAAAATAGACAAGTCGTTTATCGACGACATCCCCGGAGGCCATGGAGATAAGGCCATTGTGCAGGCCATTATTTCGATGTCACATGCCGTGGGGATGAAAGTCGTCGCCGAGGGTGTTGAAACAAAGGCCCAGGTTGAGTATCTTAAGGCTGTCGGATGTGATTACATCCAGGGTTATTACTACAGCAAGCCGCTTCCACTAAATGAACTGATTACACGCATAGACAAGAACTATTCACTGCTCATGTAACCCGGAAAAGGCCCGAAAATATAAGGGATTATTAGTATGTCAATTGATTTACAAGAGAAAACAAAGAAAATAGTACAAATTTTCATGGAATGGCTTGGTGAGGAAAACGCTTTTTCCACTAAGCCGGTACGCTGCACCATCAACGGAATTACACCGGCTACCTATTTCGTGTCGGTAGTCAAAGTGCATAACGACGAGTTTTTTGTTCAGGAGATCTTCTCCTCCGAGGTGCGGGGTCAGATATTGTACCGCTCATGGACCTTCCGTAGAGAATCTCACTGGTTCGTAGCTGCCCTTGAACACTTCAGCCGGGCAGTGCCTTACACTGCAGTAAGACCTCAAATGGACGATTTCGAACGCCGGCTGGAAATTCTGCTCACACTCCAGTCACGCAGCGGCCCCTATTTTGCCGAAACAGCGGCATCCGCACCTTCCCATCTCTCGATCGAAGTTCCCAGCGACAGCGATCTGCAGCGGACCGGAGTTTTCACCCGCTTTACCCGCTCCTTCGCCCGCCACTCGGTAGCCTATACTGCAGCTGCAATGGCAGCCGGTATCCTCCTGCTGATAGGGGTTCACATCCTGCGGGTAGAGAGTCTGGAACGGAAAATGAGCACCTCGCTGCGTGAATACACAAGCCAGATGGACCACCAGGTACAGGATTTCATTTCCAATACGGAGAACGAAATCCTGACCCTGATCAACAATCTGCATGAAAACCGCAAAAACTTCAAATTCGACCGTCAAAACGCCTATGTAACTGTGAAGCGTATGGCCGAAGAGCTGGCCGGGTACCTTCCCGCCCGCAAAAAGGCGTACAATTTAATTGCCAACAATATCCAGCAGGCCTCCACCTACAGCGAGGTTTTCTATGAAATGAGCCGCCTGCCCACCGAAGAGTATCAGGCCCGCATCTTTCTGGCGACCAACCGCCAGTCCGTTATACCTCTCTCGAATTTCAGGCCCGCTTTTGAAGGGATGCTGCATCCGGTCAAGCTGGAGGATGAAAAAAACGACGGCCGTGGTTTTCGCATTACCGACGGGTACATGAAACGGCGTGAGGATCCGGTCGGCACCGGCGGCGTCACCCCGCACTTTGCAGTCGATATCATCAACGTGAGCAACATAGCGTATGTGAACCAGGCCGGCGAGATCATTCGTGAAGGCAACCCGCCGGGAGATGTGGTTTCCGCGTATGAGGGGACTGTAATCGATCACGGCTTCAACAACCGCTACGGCTGGTTTATAGAAATCGAGCACCCCATGACCGATGCAGTAAAAGACGCCTATCCGGATGCGCAGAAATGGTCTACTTATTACGCCCATCTGGACAAAGCTACGGCAGTTAAGCCCGGTACTCATGTAGAGGCCAATCAATTCATTAGCTCAATCAGCGACTCGGGAAAATCTACCGGACCGCACCTCCACTTCGAAGTACGGGTCTACCGGCCGTCCGGGCGCTACAGTGACGGCAATGCATACTACGATAAAGTAAATCCTTATCCGGAAGAAAAGGCTGCGAATGAATGAGATAGCAGCGCTGTTTCTCTCCTTCGGATTCGTATTTGCAATCATCGGAATCGCGACCTTCCTGCTCAGTTTCGGCTTCGTTTCAGGCGAGGTGAGCCGGAAGGTAATCCATATCGGCGTGTCGAACTGGTGGCTGATTGCCATGAACTTCATGGAACACGCCTACATCGCCGTAATCGGCCCGATCAGCTTCATTATCATCAACACCATTTCTTACAAACAGCACCTCTTTCCGGCTATGGAGGACGATGTACCGCGGGATAATCTGGGAACCATCTACTTTCCCATTTCACTGCTGGTACTGGTACTGCTGTGTTTCAACGGCTACCTGCCGCTGAGCGCCGGAGCGGCCGGCATACTAATTATGGGCTATGGTGACGGGCTGGCAGCCCTGATCGGCGGCCACTTCGGCCGGCATAAAATAAAACTCGGCCCATGGAACACCCGTAAAACTCTACTCGGCAGCAGCACTATGCTGATTACTTCCTTTATCACCGTCATGCTCGTAGCCACCCTCGGTTCCGGCGCTCCCGGCTTTTCAGGCTTCGACGGGTTTTCAGGCGCCGCCGGAGTGAGCATTATAGTCGCCACAGGCGCAAGCCTGATCGAGCTGCTTACCCCGCGGGGTTTTGACAATATCACTGTGCCCATTCTGAGCGCTTTTCTGTTTTCCGCAGCCGGTGGATTACTGTTATAATCACTATATGGAAATACTTGCCCGATTAATCCTCGGCAGCGGGATAAACCTGCTGCTGGCAGCAGCAGCCTTTAAACGGCAGTCCGTCTCGATATCAGGTGCCGTAACCGGTTTTATTATCGGCCTGATTATCTACCTGAGCGGCGGGATTTGGTTCTGGCTGCATCTGGGTTCCTTTTTTATCTCTTCAACCCTGCTCGGCCGCTTCAAGCAGGAGGTCAAAGCGAACAGTACCTCCCGGCACGCCAAGCATGGGCGCCGGGACGGAATCCAGGTCGTATCAAATACCGGTCCCGGCGCGGCGGCGGCCCTGCTGTACCTGGTCCATCCCCACCCCGCGTTTCTGGCCGCTTTTTCAGCAGCTTTCGCCGCAGCGAATGCCGACACCTGGGCCGGAGAAATCGGGATGCTCTCTGCTCGCCGGCCGACCTCTATTCTTACCGGAGATGTACTGCCCACCGGTGCCAGTGGCGGCATCACAGGCCTCGGTTTCATAGCTTCGGCCGCCGGAGCGGCCTTCATTGCCGTAGTAAGCAGTGTTGGCGTGCTGCTTTCAGCTGCTGCGGGGAGTCTGTCGGCAACCGGTTCGGCAGCCGGTCCGGACTCCGGGCTGGTCCCGGTGGTGTTCTTTACCATTGCAGTGGCAGCTATAGTAACTGTATGCGGCTTTCTGGGGTCAGTAATCGACAGCCTCCTAGGTGCAAGCCTGCAGGCCGAATACATCTGCTCGGTATCGGGAGAGCACACGGAGCGGCCGCAGAGCGGCAACAGGCAGAACACGCTGATCAAGGGATATCATCGAATCAACAACGACACGGTGAATCTGTTGAGTGTGAGCGCCGCTGCAGCGGCGGGACTTCTTTTGACAGCAGCTCTTCCCCTGCCCTCTGTACCTGTACTGTTCTAGCTGGTGCGCTCGAGGCTGTAGTCGAGCAGGTCGGTGAGTATCTGCTGATACCTAGGCGAGACCCCATCCATACCCTCTATCAGCTCGCGCGCCTCTTCAGCGTAACGGCGGCAGATATCCAGCACTCTGGCGCGAATACCGTGTCGCTCCACCACCGACCGTACATACTCTACTTCTTTTTCAGATACCTCGCTGCGGCCGAAGAGACTCTCCAGCTCTGCCTTTTCCTCAGGGTTAGCCTTCTCCATCAGCGCTACATAAAACAGGGTCTTTTTCCCTTCGGTGATATCCGAGCCGATGGGTTTGCCGAGCTGGGATTCATCCCCGAACAAACCCAGTTCATCATCTTTCAGTTGAAACACAATCCCCAGCAGCTCACCGATTCTCTCCAGATCGTCCAGCTGCTTCTGGGAGGCACCAGCCAAATGGCCTCCGCACAGCAGCGGCAGCGAAAAGGTATAGCGGCCGGTTTTATAGCGGTACAAATCGAATACCTCTTTTTCGCTTACAGCAGCGGTGTCCTGACTCCAGTACACATCCAGCATCTGGGCAACCCCGACATATGAAAGCTCGCGGCTGCAGAGGGCATGCAGCTCCGTATTACCGGTTGACACCGCAATTTCAGACAGTATTTCAAAGGCCAGGAAAAAGGCGATATCCCCCACACAGATCCCCAGGGCCTCGCCGGTATGATAGGCGTCGCGGAACCGCTGTGATTCAGCTAACGACACGTACTGTGAATAGACCGACTGACTTCCCCGCCGTTTTTCGTCACGGTCCATGATATCATCGTGAACCAGAAAGGCAGACTGATACAGCTCCATAGCTCCGCCGGCGGCGCTGACCATACGGGGAGGTACCGTAGATTCGCCCTCTTGCTCGCTCCCGGCCGCCTCGCTGTGGGTGAGGAAATAGGCCAGAGCCACCAGACCGCCGCGCAGCATCTTTCCCTTGGCCGCAAAATCGCG
This sequence comes from Spirochaetales bacterium, assembly GCA_021767325.1. Next base: position 682 of record JAASTM010000204.1, on the reverse strand, counting down.
GAGGCGTTCTGCGCTCTCACCACCCATAGTGTGAACACGGTTCAGGTCGTCTTTCTTTACACCGAGAAACTCATCTAAATAATGGGTAATAACCTTTTTCTGTTGTGCGAAAAACTCTTTCATGAAGCCTCCAGCATCATACAACCAGTATTTGTAATCCAATAAAAAATATAAACTGAACCCCCACATACCATTCAGGCAGGCGGGTCTCGGCGGTCAGGCCCATCCTCCGGTAGGCCCATCCGGCCACAGCCGCTATCAGAAACCAGGCGGCATAATTTTGCAATGGAATATGCCCCCCGGTCCACTGCCAGTAATCCAAACCGATGGCCACTGGCTCGAGAGCAAAATCGTACACTACACAGATCCCCCCTACTATCAGGGCAGTGAGTAGCGGCGAGCCGGTGATGCGTTCGCTGAAACGGGCCGCTCCCAGCACCACAATCACCCAGTTGAAGCCGATAACCAGCGGCACATCCGCCAGCTTCAGCCCCAGCACATCGCCGTAGTAATAAGCCCCGAAAACCTTCCCGGTGTGCACGCCGATGATCTCCAGACTCAGGGTAACCACGTAGGTTACGGCCGCCCAGATCCAGATTCGGTGCCGTCTCTCCTGAATAAGAGGGTACACACCGAGCACCCCGAACACCAGCAGTACAAAGGGGGTAAACATCAGCATATA
>JAASTM010000203.1 GCA_021767325.1 Spirochaetales bacterium | reverse complement strand
CGCCCTTGCCGCCCGCCTGGGAGCCTACCAGGCCATGAACTTCGATGGAGGCGACTCGGCTTTTCTGCTGATTGCTGGGGACGGCGGGCACCGGCGGTATGCGTACCGGGGCGACCGCTATACGATGGCCTGTTTCTTTGTGGTCCGGTCCGGCTCTATTCGTTAGTGTTCGAATTCTCCAGAAAGAAGTTATGGTGGCGGTAGTAAAACTCCAGCATATGCTGCTGCAGGCCGTTGAAAAACTCTCGCTCCAGGCGGGTTCCGGTGGGGGTGATGTAGCGGTAGTGCCAGATTTCGAACATATAGCCGGTCAGCTCCTCCTGCCCTTCGGGGAAGGAGAGGGAAAAACCGTACTCCCAGGCGTGCTCGTACAGCCACTTCCCCGCCGGGGTATCCTCGAACTCGGGGGTGATGCTGCCGAAGTCGATGGTGGTGCCGAGCTGGTGCTGGCTGGTCCCCGGCCGGGCGGAGAAGCGGTCGGCCTCTTCTTGGCCGTGGCTGGCCACATAGCCTTCGTACAGCTTTTTCTGATAGTCATAGGAGCGGAAAGTAGAGGAGTAGACCAATTCGACCCCGTCGATACGGGCCGCTTCGGTCATTGCCAGTACAGCCGGCATGCAGCTGCGGCTCAGCTGCAGGTTGGAGCGGTTGAGAGACAGGGGATAGGTGTTCAGCAGGACCAGATCGTCCGGCTGGTAGCCCTCCGGAAGGGGATGCTGACGGTCGACCAGCACCCGGGCCCACTCGGGGAGCTCCAGAAACTGCCGGGACAGTTCTAAAAAATACTCCGGCCGGGTTTTTATGTTCTCGCGAACAGAATCTGGTTCTGATTGAATCTTTTCCATAAGATTCCCTAGAGTGATCTCGAACTCCGGATGCGGATATACCGCTTCAGGCCGGTTTTTCACTTCTTTTTCAGTGTGTGTCGATTCGGAAATCTTGCCTGAATCTGCAGAACAATTTACGGTAAGCAAAACAGCAACAGTGATGAATCCGGTCAGAAGGCGTGTGCGGTTCTTCATGAGCCTCATACTAACTAAACTGTAAATTATTTGCAATTGCGGAGCCAGGGGTTATACTATTCACTGTCGAGGTAATAATGGTTCATACGATACTGACAATTGAAGATGAAGCGGCAATAAGAAAGAGTTTTGTTTCGTTTCTCGAGGACTACGACTACCAGACCCTGGAAGCCGAGGACGGCGGCGAGGGGATCGAGGTGATAAAGCGCGACCGGCCGGACCTAGTGCTGGCGGATCTGCGAATGCCCAATGTAGATGGTCTGCAGGTACTCGAATATGTCGGTACACACCACCCGGAGATTCCGGTGATCGTAGTGTCGGGAACCGGAAATATAAACGACGTGATAGAGGCCCTGCATCTGGGTGCTTGGGACTACATACTGAAACCGGTCGAGGACCTCAATATCCTGCTGTATGCAGTCCGGCGGGCGCTGGAGAAGGTCCGGCTGTCCGAGGAGAACCGGAGGTACCGGGAGCACCTGGAGGATCAGGTCAGTCAGAAAACCCGGGCCCTCGAGCAGGCCAACGCGAAGCTGCAGTCTATCAATAAGGAATTGAGAACCTCCTTAGAGGAGAAAGAGGTGCTGCTGCGCGAGGTTCATCACCGGGTGAAGAACAATATGCAGGTTATCATGAGTCTGATGAACCTGCAGAAACCGATTTACCGCGATTCATATGATGTGCGGTTGGTCGACAAGAGTATTCACAGAATTCAGGCGATGGCCATGGCTCATGAACAGTTGTACCGCACCGAGGATTTTACACGGATCAACCTGGATGCGTATCTCAACGGTATGGTGAACGAGATTATTCGCAACAAGACTGCAGTCGGCAACAATTTCGACGTCCGGGTTGATGCCCAGGAAATCTACATGGGGCTCGAACTGGCGATTCCCATCGGTCTCATTATTCATGAGCTCGCCGATAATGCCATCGAACACGCCTACCCAGGAGGAGAAGGGGGTGAGATTGCCATTTCGGCAGTTTACGCGGAGGGCCGCTACACCATTACGGTGGCCGATAAAGGGATTGGGCTGCCCAAAGAGCTCGATGTAGAAAACTCCACCTCCCTGGGATTTATGCTGGTGCAGACTCTTACCTCGCAGATCGAAGGCAAGCTGGAGATACAGCACCGCGATGGTACAATGGCAAAAGTGGAGTTTGAATGGCAGGAGTAATTGAGCGGCTCGTCGAGCATCTGTACGGGCTTTTCAGTATTCCCTATGTGCCGGAGGAGATGCTCGAGTGCCCGCGACCCCGGGTTCTGCATGTCAGCGATACCCCCGCAAATGTCTACCCGTTTTTATTTCGGTTGATCGAGAAGCTGCAGCCGGAGTATCTGATCCACACTGGGGATTTCCTCGATGAGATAAAGCTGGAAAACAGGCCCGGACAGCTAGTGGAGTACCGCCCGCGGCTCCGGAAGCTGATGCAGCAGCTGGAATCGCTGCCGGTGGGAACCATTTATCTGATTCCGGGCAACCACGATGATCTTGATGCGGTTGAACAGAGCGTGACCCGCAGTAAGATACTGCCCGAAAAGAGCTGGATCGAGATAGAGGAGACCTATTTTTTTGTATCCCATCACTATGAAACCGCCGAGGTTGAGGCCGATTTTTTTCTCTTCGGCCACTCGCTCACGCCCGACCATACCCGCCATGATAGTACGGTTATTTTGAATGGAATTCCGGCGATTCATTTGATATCGCTGCCGGCAAAGCGGGTCTTCGCGCTGCCCTATCCGAGCGGCACCGACAGCGCCCGGCAGCAGCTGCTGCCGAAAATCGGGCTGTAAATCGGGCAGTAAAATCGGCCTGTGAACCGGCCTGCAAGGAGGATAACGTGCTATTTATTAGAAGGGGGCCGCGCTGTGTGTTTATCCGCACCGCCGAGGCCGAAGTTCTGATCGAAAATATCATCACCGTCTTCGGGGGGACCCGCTGCAGCTTTGATGAAGGGCTGACCCGGGCCCAGGAGTTCCACAGCCTGCTGTTTTTCACCGAACCGGGTCTGGAAAAAACCCGTATCGAGGATGCTCACAGCATCGTGCATGTGCCGGATGAATCCTCCTACATTCTCTCGCAGCTGTTTCAGCAGGGACTTCAAAACCGGGTTGCCAATGTACAGCTGGGCCCCGGCCTTATTCTGATGCGGGTAGTCGGATCGGGTGAGGAGCTGGCCGCCGAGCTGAAGCAGAGGTACGCGACCAGCAGCCTGGCGCTGCCGGATGCTATCAGTGCCGGCGAGATAGAGGATACGGTGCTGCTCCTGACCAATGCCTCGTTGAGCAAAGTGATCGGTGTCGATGACTTTTTAGACTCGCCCATACTGATCAAGTACCCTTCACACCGCCTGTACTGGGAGCTGCGCAGCAAGGGCGTTCACCTGATTACCAGCTCTCTGGAGAAGAAGCAGTGGTACGAGATGCGGGTGAACATATACGATGCGGCGGATTACTACGAAATTCATTATGAACGCCTGATGGCCGTTCTCTCTGAGCTGGATGCCGGGATGGTGCTGGCCGAAACCTGGACCAAGGACCATGCGCTGGCATTGATGTCGGTACTGGCCTACCAGGTCCGTCTTTTTTCGCTTGATTCTCCACAGACGATTAAACGCCTGCTGCTGGGGCTGGAGTACGATGCCAAGGGCAAGCGTTTTGTGGACATGGACCTGTACTTCCGCAACCGGAAAATCGGTAAAAACGACAAGGGCGTGCGCGACGGAAAGACCGAATCGCACCTGTACCTGCGCCGGGAGCTCTACGCCCGGCTCTCCCAGGAGACCCAGGACTATATGTTGCAGCTCGAAGAGCAGTTAAAAGTCGAAAAGACAGATACATAAGGCCGGCCGGGCGGCGACGCCAAGTGAGGTCGGTGGGTGGCCGGCAGGGCGGCACGGCCGCCATAGGCCCCCATTGGACTCCGCCGGCCGCGCCCACGAGACCGCGCCCGCAGTAGAAGGGCCGCCGGCCCAGCTACTCGCCGGAACCGGCCTCGTCAATTTTCCGCAAATCCTTTCCGCTGACCCGCTCCGGCAGAATACCCGAGCCGCTGCTGCGCGGCAGCACCTCGTCTTCGCCGATGCCCGTTTCCCGGGCTATCAGCCGCCGCACCCGGGGGCCGCAGAAGTTTCCCTGACAGGGACCCATCCCGGCGCGGGTGCGCCGCTTGACCGCATCCAGCGATTTGACCGGGATGCCGCGGTTCAGGGCATCTACAATAGTTTTCTCGCGAATCTGCTCGCAGCGGCAGACCACCCGTTCGGGATTACCCTCCGGCAGCTCGATCAGCTCCTGCACCTCTTTGATCGGCTGCAGAGGGGCCGGCGCGTTGATCTGTGGGCGGTACGGGTCGAAATCCGGGTCCTCCGCCAGCTGCAGTCCGGCTCCGCGCAGCAACTCGACCACTCGCTCGGCGATCGCCGGGGATGAGGTCAACCCGGGGGAATCGATCCCGGCCGCATTGATGAACCCGCCGACCGGCGCCTCGTTGATAATGAACTGTTTTGAATCGCTGGTGGCCCGGATACCGCTGAAAGAGCGGATGACATGGCTCAGCTTGAAATCGGGGATACTCCGGCGGGCAGTATCGACAATGTATTTGAGAATCTGCCGGTCGGTACTGACGTCGTCGCGGTCCGGGATCTCCTCGGAGTTGGGGCCGATCATCAGGTTGCCCCAGTACGTGGAGGTTACCAGAATACCCTTTCCCTTTTTGGTGGGGGTCTGAAAGACCACATGGTTCACCATCTCGCCGTCGCCCCGCCGCAGAATGAGGTACTGGCCCTGCCGGGGGTGAATAGCAAAGCTCTCGTCGCCGACCATCGCGGCGATCCGGTCGGAATACACCCCGGCGGCATTCACCACGAAGCGGGCCTGCAGCTCCCGGCCGGGTACCGCGCGGCCGGCGGCCGTGCGCACCGTAAACACCCCGTCCGACTTCTCTATGTCCACAACCTCGCTCTCCAGCCGCAATTCCAGACCGTTGGCAACCGCGTTCTCCGCCAGGGCAATACACATCTCGTAGGGCGAAGTAACCGCGGTTTCCGGGCAGTAGAGCGCCGCCACCGCCTCCGGCCCCACATTCGGTTCGAGCTTCTCCAGCTCGGCCCGCTCCACGATCTTCAACCCCTCGACTCCGTTCAGCTCACCGTTCTCCTTCAGCCCCTCGAGGCTGCCGCGCTCCTCCTCCGAAAAGGCCAGCACCAGCGATCCGCAGCGCTTTAGCCCGAAGTTGAGCTCCTCGTTCAGCCGGTCGTACATCCGGTTTCCGCGGATGCTCAGCTCGCCCTTCAACGTCCCGTGCTTGGCGGTATATCCGCCGTGGACAATCGCACTGTTGGCCTTGGTGGCG
>JAASTM010000202.1 GCA_021767325.1 Spirochaetales bacterium | reverse complement strand
GTAATCTTCATGCGTCCGCCGCCGGAGGCAATCTTGGCATCGAAGGAGTCGTCGGACAGCTCCCGCAGAAACTCATCAAAAGGATCGAAGTATTCCAGTGCCGAGGTTTCGCCGACATCCCGTCCATCCAGCAATGCATGCACTCTTACCCGGCCCACGCCTTCCTGTTTGGCGCGGCTCACCAGGGCTTTGATATGATCGAAGTGTGAATGCACATTTCCATCCGAGAGCAGTCCCAGGAAATGCATGGTGCCTCCGGACTTTTTCACCGTGTCCACCAGTTTTTTCCACACCTCGCCTTCGAAGATAGAGCCGTCTTTGATCGCAAGATTCACCCGTTTGGCTCCCTGGGCATACACCCGCCCGCAGCCGATGGCATTGTGGCCGACCTCACTGTTGCCCATGTCGCCGTCATCCGGCAAACCGACTGCCGTACCGTGTGCTTTCAACTGGGTAGCCGGCCAGTTGGCCTTGAGCTCATCCAGGGTTTCTGTACGGGCCTCAGCCGCACCGTCACCCTCTTTATATTTTCCGATTCCGACCCCGTCCATGATGGCCAGCACCACCGGACCACGCCGGCGTGTGAATGACGATTTCTTTTTCAACGGATCTACCATGTCTCACTCCTTATCCTCTTCTATTTTATCTATTTTATTCCTGCGCAGGTAATCCTGCGAAATTCCGAAGCGCTCACGCTGCTCCAGGTTTCCGACAGGCTCTACGTGCACATGCACATCATACACATTTTTGACCTTAGAATGAATGCTTTTCTGAACCTCCATCGCGATCCGGTGCCCTTCGGCCACACTCAGACGTCCGTCCACCTCGATATCCATATCGATCACGTACCTGGTATTCAGCTGACGTATCCGCATTTTATGGGGATTGTGAACACCATCAACATCGAGGGTAGCCCGGCATACGTCCCGGTATATTCCCCGGTCCTGCAGTCCGTCCATCAGTTCCACATTGGTTTCCATGAAGATGCCGTAGGCCACCCACATAATCCAGAGCCCGACCGCCATCCCCATGAGGGTGTCTACGATCGGCATATGCAGCTTAATGGTAAAAAAAATGCCGACCAAAGCCGTAGCAGAAATCATTACATCCATTTTCATGTTCTTTGCATCCGCAATCAGCATTGAGCTGTTTACCTTTTTCCCGGCGTGTCCCTTCACCAGAGCAAGCAGCACCTTGCCGAAAATCGCAGCCAGGGCTACTAGCATGGTGAGTCTGGAGGGAACCGGCCGGGTACTGCCGCTGATGATGTGGTCGGCCGTTGAAAACACCAGTTGTGCCCCGGCAAAGAAAATAATAAACGAGAGCAGCTTGGTGGCAATGGTCTCTGCCCGGCCGTGCCCGTAGGGGTGGTCCTCATCGGGAGGCTGGTCGATAATCCGGCCGGTCAAGAGAGTAACCGTAGAAGTGACCACATCGGTAACAGCATCAATTCCGGCACCGATCAGAGCCAGCGAGTTTCCAAGAGCACCCACTGCAACCATGAATGCAGCCAGGACACCGTTTCCTATGATCCCCAACCAGGATGTTCTGGCAATTATTTTCGAACGAGTTGAGCTATTTTCCATTTACTTCAATGTAACTATTCACCTGGAGTTTGGAAAGTCTACACAACGGCTATTCAGGACAGTTCTTCCACTAATTTTTCGAGACGGAGCGGATAGCTGAAATGATACCCCTGCAGCGTGGAACATTTTATACCGCGGAAGTAGTCCCACTGCTGTTTGGTTTCTATCCCTTCCACCACAACCTCGAGGTCCAGGCTTTCGGCCAGATTCACCATGGTACCGACTATTTTCTGATTGTGTTTTTCATTTATTTTCGCAACGAAGGAGATATCCACCTTCAGACTGTCCGCCGGAAGTTTGGAGAGATAACTCAGCGATGAGTACCCGGTTCCGAAATCGTCGATTACGATACTCAGCCCCGGCAGCGACTCCTTCAACTTCAGCAGCTTTTCGATAGTCTCCTCGGGGTTGCGCATCAAACTGAACTCGGTTATCTCGAGTTTCACCAGCCGCGCCGGGATACCTGAACGCTTTATAATTTTCATTACAGTGGAAACAAACCGTTTTTCCCTTAACTGCACCGGTGAAACATTGATGGATACATACAGTCCCCGGCCGTATTTCGCTTCTATCTGGGCCATATCCTGGCAAGCCCGTTCCAGCACCCAGTTGCCCAGGGGAACAATCATTCCCTTCTCTTCCGCCACCGGAATAAACTTTGTCGGGGAAATCTGGCCGAGTTCATGATCGTTCCAGCGCAGCAGTGCTTCTACGCCCTTCATATTGCCGTCTATATCGACCAGCGGCTGGTAATACAGATCGAAGCGGTTATCGTGCAGCGCATTTTTCAGCCCCTGTTCGATCTTCAGCTGCATAGTCGCTTTTGACACCAACGATTTATGGTACACGGTAAAGCAGTTTTTACCGGAACTCTTGGATTCATACATCGCCAGATCGGCATTCTGTATGAGGGACTGAATGTCCTTCCCGTGGGAGGGGAAGAGTGCAATTCCTATACTCACTCCGATAGTCACCATCGAGGTTTCATCAGGAGTTTTCTTGGCATGCAGGTAATACGGACTGCGGATCGCCGCCAGAATTTTGCGGGCAACCACCACCGCATCCTTTTTCGAGTCTATTTGCGGCAGCATTATGACGAACTCATCACCCCCGAAGCGGTAAATCGAATCACTCTCCCGCAGGCACTCCCGCAGTCGGCCGGCGGTTTTCAGCAGTAGTTCATCCCCGACTTTATGACCCAGGGTGTCATTGATATTCTTGAAGCCGTCCAGGTCCAGAAACATCAGCGCCCCCCGCAGCATGGGGTATTTTTCCAGCTGTCCCAGGACCTCCTTCATATCGTTGTTGAACAGGTCCCGGTTACCCAGATTGGTCAGGCGGTCGTGGTACGCCAGCTTACGCAGCTGCCGTTCGATGTTTTTACGCTGGGTAATGTCTCGGATAATGCAGGTGAGGGTTCTTCCCTGAAAATCGGAGGAGTTGCCGAAGGACATCTCCATCGGCGAGACGCCCCGACTCTTGTGTTTTCCCAACACTTCGATACTGCGCTTCAAGCCGAGCTCGCCGCGATGCTCGTCGTCAACGATGAAGTACTTTTTGAATTCCTGTTCATGGCGCTTGAAGATTTCCGGCGGAAACAGTGTGCTGAAATTCTCATTCAGCAGTTCATCTTTCGTGTAACCGAAGGTGCGTTTTACCGCACTGTTGGCGAACACGATGTTGAACTCTTCGTCAATACGGATAATCGCCTCGTTCACTGTCTCGGTCAGTACATTGTACTGCCGTTCGAGCTGTCGCAGCCTGGCCACCAAACCCTGATGGTAGGTAATGTCCCGCATGAGCGCAACTAGAGCAATAACCCCGTCGCACCAATAGGCGTGGAACACACATTCAATCGAGTGCAGTTCGCCGAATCCGTTCCGGCAGCGCAGCACAAAGGGAACAGCTTTTGTTTTCAGTACCCCCGAGGTAAAGCTGTGCATACTCTCCTCGACCTTTTTCTGCGCAATCTGCTGATACTCCGGCAGCAAAATCGACAAGAAACTCTGCGATTCGAGCTCCTGCATAGAAAAACCGAATTGATCGGCCCAGGCGGTGTTCACCCATTTGAACTCGGCATCCGAAGAAAAAACCGCAATTGAATCATCCGCTGCATCTAATGATTCAAAAAACTCGTTATATTTCTCTGAACCGGTTACGAAAATATAACCGTATTCCTTGAAAAGATGGGGCAGCTCAACCGATACATAGGCCCGCTCGCTGGAGCGTCCATCCGCATCATGGGCCGTTATGAGCCAACTCTCCCCATTTTGGATCGAGTTTAGGCGACGGGAACTGAAATTTACCGTTTTCAACTGAGGGGCCCGGTTTTGCTGCTTCATACTTGCACTACTTTCTTTTCCTAAGAATGAACCGTATTATACCATAGTCAGACTGTCAACAAAAATACCTGTTCTTTACCGCAGGCGAGCTGCAGGGGCGCTGCAGGAGTGCTGCGGAGGCGCCGCTACAGGGGCGCGGTTTGTTCTTCCAGCCAATGACGCTCCTCGGTACTGAGGTGCGGAGACAGCTCCCTAAAGACATTTTGGTGGTACTGGTTTACCCACTCCCGTTGTTCAGCCGTCAGCAGGGACGGTTCGATCAGCTTTGGCTCCAGCGGGCAGAGGGTAATGGTTTCAAAACCGTAGAAGCGTCCGAAGGGAGTTTCGAACTGCTCCACTGTGAGCACCAGGTTCTCGATCCGGATTCCGTATGCCCCCGCCCGATATAAGCCCGGCTCGTTCGAGCAGAGCATACCCGGCTCGAGGGCCGCATCTATCATTTTCGTACTAATACTCTGGGGCCCTTCATGCACATTCAGAAAACAGCCGACCCCGTGTCCGGTGCCGTGGCTGTAGCCGAGCCCCCGTTCCCATAGACTGTGCTTGGCAATGCTGTCCAGCTGAATCCCGCGGATTCCCTGCGGAAAGCGGGCGGTTGCCAGGTTTATGTGCGCCTTCAGCACATTAGTGTAATCCTCGCGCTGCTGCGCTGCCGTCTCTCCCAACGCAACGGTTCTGGTGATATCGGTCGTCCCGTCCAGATAGTGCGCCCCCGAATCTACCAGCAGCAGTCCGTCCCCATCCAGCTCGTAGGCCGAGGCTTCATCGGCACTGTAATGAATAACCGCCCCGTGATCACGGAAACCGACTATAGGATGAAAGCTCTCACCCATGAAACCGGCCTGCCGGCTGCGGTATTGCGGCAGAGCATTACCCACCGATACCTCGTTCAAGCTGCCGCGCTGCCAGCTGTGATGCAGCCAGTACAGGAACTGAACCATAGCCACCCCGTCTTTCACCAAGGCGTGTTTAACTCCTTCGATCTCGGTCGGGTTTTTGACTGCCTTCAACTGCGTTGTGATATCCTCTTTTTCCACGGGTTCGGCCAGTTCAGCCACTTCGCGGACCACTGCATAGTTCACTGTGCCGGCATCGTACACCACTCGACTCTCGGCGCGCAGGGTGCCCTTCAGCAGCTGTTCGATCTGTTTGTAAGGCACCAGCTTGATACCCTCCTCCTCCAAAAGCGAAGTCAGTTCCCCGGATAGTTTCTGCCGGTCTACAGCCAAATACACCTCTTCTTTTCCGACTACTGCATAGCTGAGAAAAAGCGGATTGTACTGGATGTCGTTGCCCCGCAGGTTGAACAACCAGGCGATATCGGAAAGGGAAGCGAGCAGCTGATAGTCGGCTTTAATGCTCCACAACTGCTGCTGCACCCGTTTGATCTTTTCCTGTCGGGACTGTCCGGCATAGCGCACGTCATACTGGTACACATCCTCTTCCGGCAGCCCGGGGC
>JAASTM010000201.1 GCA_021767325.1 Spirochaetales bacterium | reverse complement strand
CGGATGATGTGCGGAATACTCCCCCCGACTGACGGCCGGGTAGAAGTGCTGGGACTGGATGTCCAGCGTAATCGGCGTGAATTGAAACACAGAATCGGTTATCTGTCGCAGGGGTTCAGCTTGTACGAGGACCTATCGATCGATGAGAATATCGAGTTTTTTGCGGAGATACACCAAGTACGGGATTTTAAGGCGCGTAGAAATGAGCTGCTGGAGTTTACCCGCCTGACCCCGTTCCGTTCGCGCCTGGGCGGCAGGCTGTCGGGGGGAATGAAAAAAAAGCTGGCACTGGCCTGCACACTGGTACATAAACCCGAGGTCATTTTCCTGGATGAACCGACTACCGGGGTAGATCCGGTCTCCCGGCGTGACTTCTGGCTCATCCTCTCACAGGTGCTCAAGGACGGGGTGAGTATCGTGGTCAGCACCCCGTACCTCGACGAGGCCGAGCGCTGCAGCCAGGTGGCCCTCCTATCCGGAGGTAAACTGCTGGCCTCGGACAGCCCGGCGGAGATGCACGGAAAGATGCCCGGGCATATCGTCGAGTTCACTGTTTCAGATGTACGGAGGGCAAGCGCAGTCCTGCCCCAGGAGTCGGTGGACTGGTGTCTGGAGGTACAGCCATTCGGCGACCGGTTTGATGTCCGCTGTGAGGATGCGGAGACCTGCACGCAGAAGGTCAGCTCACGGGTACTGCAGGCCGGAGTCGAAGTCTTGGATGCGCGGGAGGTCTCACCATCTCTCGAAAATGTGTTCATATCGATGTTGCGCCGGGAGGAGGCGACCGATGAAAAAACAGAGAGTAACTAGTAAGCGAGGAGGACGGTCCACCGTGGCCGGACTTCTGCTGGTCTTTTTATACACGGGTGCCGGGCTGCCGCTGGTGGCTCAGCAGAGCGGAGCTGCGGCCGGCGTCCCTCAAGAGGAAAGCGCTGAAGTCCGGCTGCTGAGCCTGGATGAGTGTCTGCGGCTCGGGATGGAGGCGAGCAGCCAGGTGGCCGGGGCCCGGCTCGGAATTCAGGAAAGGCAGGCCCGCAGCACCGCAGCCCGGCGGAACCGCTGGGGGGCACTGGAGCTCTCCGGCAATTATACCCGCTTGAGCGAAGTCGACCCCGGGAGTATCGAACTTCCTGATTCCCTCGGTCCGCCTCTGGGTGGACAATCTATCGAACTGGGGGGCGGCGATAATGATGCGGTGGGCTTTTCACTGCAGGTCCGGCAGCCTTTGTTCACCGGATATAAAATCACATCGGGAATCGCCCGGGCCGAACTGGCGGTTCACTCCAGCCGCGAATCGTACCGTAAATCGGTCCAGGCGGAAAGGTTCCGGATTACCCAGGCCTTCTGGGATCTGGTGGAGGCCACCGAGCTCGTGGGTGTGATGGAAAAGAGTGTGGAGCGGGCGGACGCGCTGGTGGGCGAGGTCACCAGCCGCGCCCAGCAAGGCATGGCCACCCGCGAAGATGTACTGCGGGTAGAGATGAGCCGCGAGCAGGCAAAAGTGCAGCATCTTCAATCCGTCCACTCCAGAGAGTTAGCGGAGCTCCAGCTGCAGTTGATGCTTTCTCTGCCAGAATCACAGGGCATTACCCCCGAATACGATTTTTCTCAGGATTTTACGGCACCCCCGGCGTATGCGGCCGAGCACTACAATCGGCTCCTGTCGGCTGCCCTGCGACAGCGCCCCGAGGTGCAGCTGAACCGGGTCAAACAGGAGATGCAGAGCGCTGAGCTCCGCCAAATATCAGGGCAGTGGCTGCCAAGTATTGCACTCATCGGACAGATGGACTATGCGAATCCAAACTCACGTCAGTTTCCGCCGGAGGACGATTTTCTGCTTACCTGGCGGGTGGGAATAAGCGGACAGATCGATATAGGCGGCTACAAGCTGATCGGTCCGCAGAAGCAGGCTGCCGAAAAGGCATTACAGCAGCTGCACCGGCAGGATGAGGAATTGATTCGCTCCATCTCGCTGCAAATAAAGCAGGATGTATTGAATCTCGAACAGGCTGAACGTCAGCTGCAGGCCGCCGAAACCATTCTGAATCAGGCCCGGGAGAATTACAGAATCGTCTATGATAAATACCGATCGGGAATTGCGGTTAACTCCGATGTGGTGACCGCCCAGGAGAAACTGCTCGAAGCGCAGCTGGCCAGGAGCCGGGCTCATATTGCATGCCGGCGAAGCATATCCAAGCTCCGGTTTGATCTGGGAGCTGATACAGGGCAGGACAAAATGGATGGAAAGGTGGAGCGGTAACTCATGAACAGGGGAAATGCAATCGAGGTCGATCAGCTGGAAAAACGCTTCGGACATTTTACCGCTGTCAATAAGATTTCCTTCAGTGTAAAGGCCGGCAGCATCTTCGGCTTGCTCGGCGCCAACGGGGCCGGCAAATCAACCACTATTAGAATGTTGTGCGGACTGCTGCCCCCATCCGGCGGGAAGGCAGCGGTTGGCGGGGTTGATGTGCACAGAAACCCGGAGGGGGTAAAACGCAGTATAGGTTACATGTCCCAGGAGTTCTCCCTGTATCACGATCTGACGGTGGATGAGAATATTCGTTTTTTCGCCGGAGTGTACGGACTTTCAAACGGCACAATGCTCAGGCGGCGCGAATGGATTCTCTCCATGTCGGGACTGGCCGACCGTCATGATAGTCTGACTTCAGAACTGTCCGGTGGGATGAAACAGCGGCTTGCCCTGGGTTGTGCGGTAATCCACTCTCCACAAATTGTCTTTCTGGATGAACCGACCGGCGGTGTAGATCCGGTCTCCCGCCGGGAGTTCTGGCGGCTCATCAACCAGTTTGCCGCCGAGGGGACCACAGTTCTTGTAACCACCCATTATCTGGATGAGGCTGAGTACTGTAACAATATTGTATTCATGCATGCCGGGGAAATCGTGGCAGCCGGCAGTCCGGCTTACATCAAGAAGGAGTACCGCAAGGGCGAGTTCAGTGAAATTATCTGTAATCGCCCCCTCGAGGCGGTTGCGCTTCTGAAGCATGATCCGCAGGTAGTGGATGTCTCACTCTTCGGAACCAGAATCCATCTGCATGGTACTGCAAGCCCGGAGACCCTGCACGCGAAACTCGAAAACGCGGGGCTGCAGGTTGAATCAATTCAGCCGATACAGCCGGGGCTGGAGGACGTGTTTATCGGCCTGATAGAGCAATCCCGTGGCGGCCCGGCGGACGCCGAAACATCACAGGAGCCGCCCAATGAATAACATCCTACCGATAGCGAAAAAAGAGTTTCGACAGGTGATCCGCGACCCGCGCACCCTGGGGGTTCTACTGTTTATCCCCCTGTTCCTGCTGGTTATGTTCGGCTACGCCATCAGCCTTGATGTGAAGCACATCAAACTCGGGGCTGTCGACTACGACCGCAGCAGTCTTAGCCGTAGTCTGGTGCAGAAATTCACAGCTACCGAGTATTTCGACTGGATGGGATATATCGACCGTCTGAGTGAGGTGGACTACCTGATCGAGAGTCAGGCAGTCCAGTGCGTGGTAGTGTTTCCCAAGGGCTACTCTCGGGCAATCGGAAGAGGAGAGACCGCCAAGCTGCAGATTCTCATAGACGGGACCAATTCAAATATCGGGGCCACTGCTATGGGGTATGTGCAGCGGGTAGTACAGGATGCTTCGATCGAACTGCTCGAAGCTCAGGGCGGCGGAGAGCTGCAGGCCGGTGGAATCGATTTCAGACCCAGGGTGTGGTTCAATCCGGAGCTCAGAAGTCCGGTGTATCTCATACCGGGACTGATTGCCCTGATACTGGTGGTTACGGCGGTTATCTCTACTGCTATGTCGATAGTCCGTGAAAAAGAGCACGGAACGATGGAGCAGCTGATCGTCGCCCCAATTCATCCGGTACAACTGGTAGTAGGTAAAACGGTTCCCTATACGCTGCTGTCGGTGATTATCGCCCTGATGGTTTTAATGGCCGGGAGCTATTTTTTCGATATCCGGATACAGGGCAGCTTTTGGGCACTAATGCTGGTTACCTTCATTTTTTTACTCAGTTGTCTCTCGCTGGGCTTGCTGATCTCCACCATTGCAGATTCGCAGCAGGTCGCCTTCATGCTGGCTACGATAATCACGCTGTTGCCCACCTTCATCCTCTCGGGGTTCATTTTTCCTATCCGCAACATGCCGGTATTCGTCCAGGTAGCTACCTACATAATTCCCGCCCGCTATTACCTTGTAGCTCTGCGCGGCATAATGCTGAAAGGGGCCCCTCTGCAGGTGTTCTGGTTTGAAACGGGGGCTTTGATTCTGTTTTCGCTTATTATGCTCACGGTGAGTGCGGTGCGAATGAAGAGAGGGGGATTAGCATGAGTATTATCGCTCATTTTCTGAGAAAAGAGTTTGCCCAGCTCAAACGTGATAAAAAGATGCTGCCGATAGTTTTTGTGGCTCCGATCTTGCAGCTGCTGCTGCTCGGATATGCCGCCAACCTGGATGTCGACATGATTCCGCTGGCAGTGCTTGACCACGATAACAGCGTAGAAAGCCGGCGACTGGTAGACAAGTTCATACAATCAGGCTATTTTTCCGCCGAGGATCGCTTTCAGTCTCCCGCACTCATCGACCGCTACATAAACGAAGGGCGCATTGTGGCGGCGCTGGTAATTCCACCGGACTTTCAGGCTGATTTGTCACGCGGTCGAAGAGCCCGGCTGCAGCTCATCGCCGATGGGGCGGACGCCAACACCGCCACCATCGCACTCAACTACGCCGATATAATTGTGAGCAGGTTTTCAGCAGCGATCCAGCTTGAAAATCTGCAGTCAGCAGCGCAAGAGAACAGCCCGGGGGCTGATACTGCAGCAGGTGCGGCCATTCCAATCGAAGTGGAACCGCGGGTATGGTACAATCCAGAGCTGAAGAGCCGTAACTTCATGGTTCCGGGGATTCTGGCCCTGCTGCTGATGGTAATAACCATGTTGCTCACGTCTCTGGCGATTGTGAAGGAAAAAGAGCAGGGGACTCTTGAACATTTGAATGTTACCCCGATCAAACCTATTCAACTGATTGTGGGAAAATTGGTACCGTTTTCTCTGATAGGAATGGTGGATGTTGTGTTAGTGTTGGCGGCGGCACGGATCTTATTCGGCTTAGTACCTGCCGGCAGCATTTTGCTGCTGATAGTACTCTCGGCGCTGTTTCTGCTGTCTACACTCGGTCTCGGTTTGCTGGTCTCGACTCTTTCGAGCACTCAACAGCAGGCGATGATGAGTGCTCTCTTTTTCGTAATGCTACCCATGATCTTTCTATCAGGGTTTGCATTTCCGATAGAAAATATGCCGCAGGTGATTCAATATGTGACCTACGCCCTTCCGCTGCGGTACTATTTTGTGATTATCCGGGGAATCTTTTTGAAAGGCGCG